>NZ_DCOI01000042.1:0-23939 GCF_002322895.1 Empedobacter sp. UBA1574
TGTCATAGAAATCAGAATGACAAAATTTGTTGTTAAAAGTGACAACGAATTTGAATTAGAAAAAGGATTTTGAAAAACTATATTCATTCATTTTTTATTCATGAGTTATTAATTGTTTCAAATGAATATCTATAATTAAAATAGATTAAGCTATGAATAAAAAAGTGATAGAAAGATACTGCATTTAGAATGCTCAGGGAACGGTTTTCTTGGTGGCTGAGGTTTTCGAAGTCACATTTTACGATCTTTTCCTTTCGAGTGTTTACTCTTTTCCCTTCGAGTGCCTCATGGAACGTGTTTTCTTGGTGGCTGAGGTTCTTGAAGTCATACTTGCTCTAATTATTAGAACTAAACAATTTATTAAATCTAGTGTTCAATGTTTCAATATACGCTTGTTTAGTATCTTTATTTAAGAAGCTAATCTCCACAAAATCGATCCATTTTAGTCTAATTTTGATGAATCTTTTGTAAATAGACTCTACTGATTTATTAGGTATTTTTAATGTTTTCGCTAACTGATTGAAATCTTCTATTTTTAATCTATTTTTTTTACCATTAATTGTTAATGCAGATTCTTCCTTATCATCGGGAATTAATAACAGCGTATTCAATAAATCGTAAGCTGGAGATAATTCGTATTCATTGAAATCATTTTCGATTAATGAATAGTTTTTAAGATGCATATCAGCATTTGCAGTCAAATAATTAAATAAAACAATTTCAAATAATTTTTGAGCTTCAAATCCACTATTTTTAGTTAGTTGATAGATTAATTTTCCGATTTTTTCTATTGAACCTCGATATTTATGTTCCGTTAAATTTTCAGTCAATTGACAAAAGTCTTCAACAGCAATTTTATCTTCATTTTTTCGATCAAATCGCTTTGTTAAATAAGCCAATTCACCTGAATTAAGCCGAATAAGTGTGTGTGTTGCTGTTTTTATTTTTACCAATTCCGCTAAATGCATGGTTAAGTCTTCATTTTCGGGTAAGTCGATATATTCTTTTGAAGCAGGTTTTAAAATATAATTTCCTTCAAGATCAACAATTGTAAATCTTGATTGTTTATTTATATCGCTTATAAGATTTAAAGATAATTTTGGCTGTACACCTGTAACTGCAACACTTTTTACAATCAACTCTTTTGCTAATTCTTCTAATTGTTTACTATCAAATTCAATTAGTGGAGGAGTAGTTGAACCAAATATTTTTTTAGAACATTTAGAATGAAAATCAGTTTCATTTTCTGCTAATTCTTTGTAACAACTAAGGCATTTTATCATAATTCTTCATTATTTGAAATGATAGAAACAGCTCCAATACAATCTTTGCAAAGGGTTAATAATAAACCAAAACGATCTTTAGAATTTAATTTCCAATTTTTTACTGCAATATTCAAAAGCCAACCTTCTGGTATTAATCCATCAAAAAAAGGAAATAAAATTTTACTTTCATACGAATCTTGTTGTTTTGGAAGCATTAAACTAATTGGTTTCGATTCCAAATTATTCAAATATTCTTGATCGTATTTAAAAATATAACCATTTTCATTTTCAGAAATTGTTCCTGCAAATAGATTTTTATAATAGACTAAACCTTTTCTCATTGCTCAATTTTATCAATTACACCAACTTCAGAACCAAATAAAGCTAAAACTTGATTAACTTTATCTAATCTTACAGAAGGTTTTCCTTGTTCTAGTTCACGAATAAATCTTAAACCAACTCCAGCTCTCTCAGCTAATTCAGGTTGTGTAAGTTTTAATCTTTTTCTTTTTTGTTTGATAAATTCTGCAATTGATTGATTCATACTTATACCCTTTGAGGTATAAATATAGTCATAATTTTTGTTTTATACCCAATAAGGTATAAAATTTATATAAACGTAAGTGTTATACCTTTTAGGGTACGATTATTTCTTTGTGGCTGAGGTTCTCGAAGTCACACTTTTACGATATTTTCCTTTTTAGAACTCAGGGAACGATCTTTTGGTGGCTGAATTTTTTGAAGATAAAATTCTATTCTCGATACAATTTTTCTTCATTATTATTTCGAAAAATCACTCGAACTGACGAATTTTAATTAAGACGTATAACAAATGGATATAAACTAAATTTTAACCATACTGAAAACCTTTTCTTCTTGATAGTTTGATCTTTTCCCTTCGAGAGCCTAGGAACAGGTTTTTCTTGGTGGCTGAGGTTCACGAAGCCACATTTTTACGATCTATTCCCTTCGCATGTTTGATTTTTTCCTTCTAAAACCTCAGTGACCGTACTAAAAGCGAATTTGAATATTGGAAAGAATGACGAAAACGGTATTAAAACACACACGTTAAGAAAATGTTTGAATGAAACTTAAAAAGGTATTAGCCCGTAGGGTTTTTAAAATATTTAGAGAAATGAGAACATATTTAGTAGAGAGTTTTACAGCCAAGTCTTTTTTCGTTAGTTTTTTTGACTATTCCCCGAAGGGCATATGAATACCTATAATTAAAATAGATAAGCTATGAATAAAAAAATGAAAGTAATAGATTTCTCGATACCTCAAATTAACAACGAGTTGAGGTTCTGAACATAATTACGTGAATAAGAGAATAATTAGTAGTTCTTTATTTATTACTTTTTGCTTGATCAAAAAGTAATCAAAAAATCAAGACTGCGATTTTCGACGTTCAATTACCATTTTACGCACTAAAAAGATTAAATGATTCGCTATCGCTCACTAATCTTTTTTACGCTTGTTTCCATGGATTGAAGCTCGTCTGCAAATCGTAAGTCGACTCTAAAATCCGTTGATAAAAGTGATAACGAATCTGAATTAGAAAAAAGGATTAGAAAAATCCGACGATTTAGAATCGAAATGCAATTTAACTCTAAATTATTGGAATAAAAAAGTTGGAGTGTCTGAGTGAAGCGAGTTGCCAACTTTATGGAGATAATTTAGTTAGTTGAATTACCTGAGCCATTCCATGGCTCCTCCTCTTAATTTCAAATTTTTAATTTCAAATGTTTTTTTTGATGAACTTTCCCGAAGGGCATATGAATACCTATAATTAAAATAGATAAGCTATGAATAAAAAAGTGATAGAAAGATTATTCTCGTTTTTCAAAACTACCTTCATTCATTTTTACCTTGACGCAAAAACGAACCAAAAACGTCAAGTCTGTGCCTACAAATCGGTCAATAACGGCTACTCACTAAATGCTTTAAATCATTCACATATAAAATGTGAACAGTAAATCATTTTTAACGTTCGTTACGCCGAATTGACACTCGACTCTTCAGCAATGATGGTTTTTAATTCCTTATTAAAAGTAAATTTAAAACTTGAATATTGAAAAAGAAATTAAAAATCCGACGATTTAGTATCGAAATGACGAATTTTAGTTAAATTGTTCAGAATTACGAGCAAAGGATCTAAAGTGTGTTCGAAAGAAAAAATAATAAATTTATAAACCAAACACTCTCTTAATTTTTAGAAAGAGGTGTCCAAATCATTTTGACAACGTACAGATTTTCATAAAACAAATGGAAAGCGAAATATTTCAATACATTGATATTTGGTACAACAGAAAAAGAAGACACAGCTCATTGAATTACAAAACAATTGAAGAATTTAATAACTTAAATAATGTTTACAAAAATGTAGCTTAAATTTTACTGTACTTTTTATTTGTATAACCAGCTATCAAAATTTGCTTACATAAAACTGCAAATCTTCTATTAATATAAAAATCTTCAATAGCAAAAACCCTTATCAATATAAATTAACTGAGTCTTTCTTTGAAGATATTCAAAATCCTCTTGAACGAATTGTATTTAGTATCACGCTATTTTTAATTAAAACATTAAAAACTCAGATTCAATTTTATCAATCACTTTTTCAGTAATATTTTGTTTTTGACATAGGATTCTGAATTGATTAGTCGATTGTACGACTTCATCAATAATTCCGTTAGCATCTTTAATCGTGAATAAATCAGCTATTTTCAGTAAATCAGTTCGATTAATTTCAGTTCGTTTTCCATTAATAGACATCGCTCTTGAAATTCGAAGATAGTTTTTTAAAGCATCTAACGGATAGGTTAAATCATAGGCAGGAGCTAAATTCCAACGGTCTTTTTCTGTATCATAAATGAATGAGAAATTCTTTAAATGGTCATCAATATTAAAAAAAACAAGATTAAAAGCCATTCGTTTAAATAATTGCTGAATATTTTTGTGCGAAAGTTTCAAATCAAAGGCTAGTTTAAAAAGATTTTCATAAGACGAATTTTCAGGCTTTTTGAAATCCCACCCTGTCATTCCTGAAGCTGTCAAAATATGCTGTTTTTGTCCATTTTGACGATCAAATCGTAATGTTGCAAAATGTTTATCTTCAATTAATTTAGAAGGCATCATTTCAATTCCAATGGAAGTTGCAATTTGATAATAAATATATTCGATTTTTTCTTTTGAATAGCCTTGATCTTCGTCGATCGAAAGCTTGATTAAATAATGATTATATTCTTCAGAAGTTTCTAAATCACCAGGAATTAAATGTCCTGTAGATTTATTTTCCGAAACCAAAATTTTAGGTCGTGCACCGCCAGCTGAAGTTCCAATCTTGAAAATATTCAGTAAAGCAATATCACTTAATCCTTTTTCTTCGGTGGAAGTTTTTAAATCCAATACTTTTTTAACTACTTCTGTAATTTCATCGACATTAATTGTTTGATTGGATCTAATTTCTTTTGCAGGTGAAAATTCTATCGCTCCCATACCTCTTTTTCCTACGTAAGTAAGCTGTTCTAAAGGAGTGATTGAACTTATGTCTTTTTGAGTCGCTTCAAGCCATTCCTTAAAAACAATGTTTCCAAAAAAATCAGGTAAAGAATCAGCAATCATAGGAGGTAAACCTCGAAACGTTTCTCCCTCAAACTCAGAAAATACTTGTACATTAGGTGTTCTACGAATGACGTAAGGAAATATTTTTTTATAGATGTTATTCTCCAAAAAATCAGGATTATATTGGAATGAAGATTTCCTTTGGTTTTCGTCATAACCAATTTTACCAATTTCAATTCCATGAAAATTGATTGAAATGATTTGATTCTTTGCCATAATTAATACATGGATTGATTATTATCTAAATTTTCAATTTTATCTGAAACGAATTGATTGATTGATTTCATTTCGTCAAAATACTGTAATACTTTCAAAAGAGTTTCGATTGTAGGATTCTCTCCATTTTCAAGTTTAGCAATTGTTAAACGAGAAAGCGCTAATTCATCAGCTAATTCTTGTTGTGTTAAGTGTTCTGCTTTTCGCATTTTCTTACACCATTCACCAATTGAATTTTTTACATCTTTTATTGTTGTGAAATCTAACATAAATGTATATTATAATAATCAAATGTACGAATTTTAGACAAAATATATAATAATGTATACATTTTGTTTGTATTAAACCTGTCGTACTTCATGACTTCGTAGACTTTAAATATAATTATTTTAGTTTAGATTTAAGTATTTCATAAGGTGTTTTTCCTTTAAATGAACCATGTGGTCTTTTGAAATTATAAAAGTTTTCCCATTCTTCTAATTTCTTATTTAAATCCACATCATCTGTGTAATTTAAAAGTTGATAAAACTCTTTTTTATCTGTTAAATGAGATCGTTCAACTTTTCCATTTAATTGAGGTGTACCCACTTTTATAAATCGGTGTCTCATTCCTAAATCTTGAACATGCCAATGAAACTTTGATTGAAATTCGTGTCCATTATCTGTTTGAATTGTATTAATTCTAAAAGGGAATTTTTCTACAACATAATTTATGAATTCAATTGAACTTAATTGATTATGTTTTTCAGAGATTTTAAGTGCTCTAATTCGTGTAGCATCATCAATCGCTGTGTATTGAAATCGTTTGATTTCAGTGCCATTTGAATCATGAAAAATCAGAAATTTAACATCAACTTGTACCTGATGACCAGGTGTTTCTTTTTCATACTTGATACTATGCATGGCTCTTCTAGTCACCTTTCTGTCTAATCTAGCGACATTATTACGCTTTAGAATACGATAAACACTTGATTCCGATATCAAAATATCATGATAACGTTCTAGATACCATTTAATTCGCCAAGTCCCTAATTTATGTTCTTTTCGAAGTTCTAATACTTTATTTACAATCTCTTGCTTAATTTGGTTAGGAAAAGTATGAGGAGTTGGTTTCTTTCTGAGTAAACCTTCTTCTCCATGTTCTTCATATGCTTTTTTCCATTTATAAAATGTACTCTTTTTAACACCATAAAATTTATAAGCTATAGTGTTATTTCCATATTCTTTAGCATATTTTAGAACTTGTAATTTTTTAATATAAGTTAAATAAGTTTGGATTTCTTTGGTCTTTTTAATCATCATAAGGCTATATTAGTTTTTTACTAATTTAGTCTACGATGATCTGACGTACCCACAATTTGAAAGTGTCTTCTCCTTTTTGAAGTAATGGTGGAAGACTTGTTTATGTTTTAGTGTTTCGGTCAAATGATTTTGGATTGTAAATATTGTCTTCAAATTCTTTCAGTAAACCAATTGTGCAACGATAAACAAATTAATCACCGCATAACTTGCGGAGAATATTCAAATATTTACCGCAAAACAGTTATAACAAGTTTTCAATAACCTTTTGCAAAGAGAAAATAATTGAATATTCATATAAAAATGTCCGTTATTTCAGTCGTTTTAATTATATTTGTATGAAATAACGGACATTTATGAAAAAACAAATTGTTTTACCTCGTTATAAAGATACCTTATCACAAATGGGTGAGCAAATAAAACTTGCCCGTAAACGTCGCAAATTAACAGCAGTACAAGTCGCTGAAAGAGCAGATATTTCCAGATCCACTTTAAATCTCATCGAAAAAGGAGAGCCAAGTGTAGCGATGGGAGCTTATTTCAATGTGCTTCGGGTTTTAGGCTTACAAGATGATTTTTTAAAGTTAGCAGCAGACGACACACTTGGTCGTAAACTACAAGATTTAGAGATATTGTAGGATGGCAGTACAGAAAACAGATATATATGTTTATGCTGATTGGCAAGATTTAGAAAGTCCAATACTAATGGGCGTATTATCGGCCTATCAAGCCAAGGGACGAAAAGCATTCAGCTTTTCGTATGATAATCTATGGTTAAAATCTGGACATCATCATCAGTTAGATCCCAATTTACATTTATTTGCAGGGCCACAATTTGCTAATGATAAAGAAAACTTTGGACTCTTTCTAGACAGTATGCCTGATACTTGGGGACGTACCTTAATGAAAAGACGTGAAGCTCAACTCGCTAAAATAAAAGGTGAAAAAGCGAAAACATTATATGATATTGATTTCTTATTAGGTGTCTATGACGAAACACGTATGGGGGCGTTGCGTTTTAAACTAGATCCAAAATCTGACTTTTTGGATAATGATACCGAAAAGGCTACGCCACCATGGTCTACTGTAAGAGAACTTCAACAAGCTGTCGTTCATTACGAAAATGATACCGATAATGAAGCGATAAACAAATGGTTACAACTATTAATAGCTCCTGGTTCTTCTTTGGGTGGAGCTCGTCCAAAAGCTAATATTTTAGATGAGCATAAACATCCATGGATTGCTAAATTTCCATCTAAGAATGACACTATTGATAAAGCTAGTTGGGAATATTTAGCGTATCAATTAGCGATAAAAGCAGGGATAAATATGTCGGAATGTAAAATAGAAAAGATTAATGGTCCGTATCATACTTTTTTTACTAAACGATTTGATCGTGAAGGAAGTAATAGAATTCATTTCGCATCGGCAATGACCATGACAGGAAATAACGAAGAAACCATAAAAAATCAGCCTGCCAGTTATTTAGATATTGTGGAGTTCATCCAATCGAATGGAGCGAACATCAACGAAAATTTAACCCAATTATGGCGTAGAATCATTTTTAATATTGCGATATCCAATACTGATGATCATTTACGAAATCATGGATTTATTTTAACGAAAGAAGGTTGGGTTTTATCACCTGCTTATGATTTAAATCCATCCATTGATAAAGATGGTTTAGCCTTGAATATTGATATGGATAATAATGCGTTAGATTTTGAATTAGCGAAAAGTGTTGGTGAGTATTTTCGATTAACGACTACAGAAATGGATCAAATAATCGATGAAGTAACTTCTGTAGTTAAGAATTGGCAGGATATCGCTAAACAAATTGGAATTTCAAGAGCTGAACAAGAACTAATGGCAAGTGCTTTTAAATATTAGTTGCAATTAATAAAATAAAAAATCATTACAAAAAAGCACTAACGTCTTGTTTTGGCGTTTAAAAGGATTAATATTGTAATGTTTACAATAATGAATATACAAAAGATAAATTTTATCTTTAAAAAGAAATAAAGACAATGACAAATACAGCCCAAAGAGCAGAACTACAAGCCAAAATCTGGAAAATTGCCAACGAAGTACGTGGCTCAGTAGATGGATGGGATTTCAAACACTTTGTGTTAGGAACTTTATTCTACCGTTTCATAAGTGAGAATTTCACTAATTATATAGAAGGCGGTGACGAAAGTGTGAACTACGCAAAATTAGCAGACGACATCGTCACACCAGAAATCAAAGACGACGCCATCAAAACAAAAGGATACTTCATTTATCCAAGTCAGTTGTTTGCCAATGTCGTGGCAAAAGCCAATACAAACACAAACTTAAATACAGACCTAAAAGCGATATTTACAGATATTGAAAACTCAGCGAATGGATACGAGTCTGAACAAGATATCAAAGGTTTATTCGCAGATTTTGATACAACAAGTACACGTTTAGGAAATACCGTAGAAGATAAAAACAAACGATTAACTGCAATCCTTAAAGGAGTGGCCGAGTTAAATTTTGGAAGTTTCGAGGATAGTCAAATCGACTTATTCGGGGATGCGTACGAATTCTTAATTTCCAACTATGCAGCCAATGCAGGGAAATCGGGTGGTGAATTCTTTACACCTCAAAACGTATCGAAATTGATTGCGCAATTAGCCATGCACAAACAAACTACGGTGAACAAAATCTACGATCCTGCCGCTGGTTCGGGTTCATTGTTATTACAAGCGAAAAAACATTTCGATAACCACATCATCGAAGATGGATTCTTTGGGCAAGAAATCAATCATACAACCTACAACTTAGCACGTATGAATATGTTTTTGCACAATGTCAATTACGATAAATTCAACATTCAATTAGGAGATACCTTAACCGATCCTCATTTTATCGACGATAAACCTTTCGATGCCATTGTATCTAATCCTCCTTATTCGGTAAATTGGGTAGGTTCGGACGATCCAACGTTAATTAACGACGATCGTTTTGCACCTGCTGGGGTATTAGCACCAAAATCAAAAGCAGATTTTGCCTTTGTGTTACATGCCTTAAATTATTTATCAAGCAAAGGACGTGCAGCCATTGTATGTTTCCCTGGTATTTTCTACCGTGGTGGAGCAGAACAAAAAATCAGAAAATACTTGGTAGACAACAACTTTGTAGAAACAGTGATTAGCTTACCTGCAAATTTATTCTTCGGAACGTCTATTGGGGTAAACATCTTAGTGTTGTCAAAGCACAAATCCGAGAATACCACACAATTTATCGATGCAACAGGGGAAGATTTCTACAAGAAAGTAACCAATAACAACATGTTAGAAGATGTGCACATCGAGAAGATCATGCAGTTATTTGATACAAAAGAAGATGTAGAACACGTTGCTTTAACGATTGATAATGCAAAAATCGCAGAAAACGACTACAACCTTTCGGTAAGTTCGTATGTAGAAGCAGTAGATACACGCGAAGTGATAGACATTAAAGTCTTAAATACCGAGCTAACAGAAACTGTAAACAACATTACAACCTTACGTACAGCAATTGATAACCTAATTAAAGAAATCGAAGGATGAGTGAAATAATTTTATATACCGCAGAAGATGGACAAACTAAAATTAATGTCCAATTGGATGACGATACAATTTGGTTAACGCAAAAACAATTGGTTGAATTATACCAAACTTCAAAATCAACAGTAAGTGAACATATTAAGAATATTTTTACAGAAGAAGAACTGATTGCAGAAGCAACTGTTCGGAAAATCCGAACAGTTCAAATAGAAGGTAATCGTGAAGTTTCTCGTGAACTGGATTACTACAATCTTGATATGATTATTGCTTTGGGGTATAGAATAAACTCGAAGATTGCTACAGGCTTTCGTCAATGGGCAACCAATCGACTGAAAGAATACATCGTAAAAGGGTTCACGATGGATGATGAACGCATGAAAAATCTTGGTGGAGGCAATTATTGGAAAGAACTTTTAGACCGTATTCGTGATATCCGTTCAAGTGAAAAGGTAATGTACCGCCAAATATTAGATTTGTACGCTACAGCAACCGATTACGACCCAAAAAGTGATGCAAGTGTAACTTTTTTCAAAATTGTACAAAACAAATTGCATTATGCTGCTCATGGGCATACTGCAAGCGAAGTCATCTATATGCGTGTAGATAGCGATAAGCCTTTTGTTGGATTAACCAATTTTAAAGGCGATGAGCCTACACAAGCTGAAGCGATGATTGCTAAAAATTTTTTAGAAGAAAAAGAATTACGCGTATTAAATAACTTGGTAGCAGCCTATTTTGATTTAGCCGAATTAAATGCCATTGAAGAACGCCCAATGTGTATGAACGATTATATCCGAGAGTTAGATAATATCCTGAATTCGACAGGACGCAAAGTTTTAGATAATGCAGGGAGTATCTCTAATGCCGCAATGAAAGAGAAAGCAACCTTAGAATACAAAAAATACAAAGCCAAAACCCTTAGCAATGTGGAAAGTGAATACCTAAAAACCATTACAATCTTAGAAAAACAAGCTAAAGCAGGCGATAAACAGGCTAAAGCAAATAACAAAAAAGGAGGGAAATCATGAGTAAATTAGACGAGTTATTAAAAGGGGTTGATGTGGAGTGGTTGCCTCTGGGAGATGTGTGTAAAATTATTGGTAGAATTGGTTATCGTGGTTATACAAAAAAAGATATAGTAGAAAATAAAGATGGTGCAATTGCATTAAGTCCATCCAATATAATAAATGATAAAATAAACTATGAAAAACTAACTTTCATTAATTGGGATAAATATTATGAATCACCTGAAATAATGATTCACAATGGTGATATAATTTTTTGTAAAACAGCGTCAGTTGGTAAAACAGCTTATGTTGAAGATTTACCATATTTAGCTACCTTAAATCCACAGCTAGTTGTTTTTAAGGAAATTAAGTGCTTAAGTAAATTTTTATCATATTGCTTAAAAACTGAAAATTTCAAAATAAGTTTAAATAAAATTATAGGTTTAGGATCAGTCCCTTCAATTTCACAGAAGGATTTATCAAAACTTAAAATCCCAATTCCTTGTCCAGATAATCCAGAAAAATCCCTTGAAATCCAACAAGAAATTGTTCGTGTGTTAGATGAATTAACTTCGTTAAGCAACCAATTAACAACCGAACTAGAAACCGAACGCCAAAACCGTAAAAAACAATTCGAATTCTTCCGTGAGCAGTTGTTTAGTTTTGAGGAAGGTTCAATAATATTCAATAAATTAGGTGAAATTGGAGAATTTCAAAGAGGTAAAAGATTTGTTAAAACTGATATGATTTCAGAAGGGGTTCCATGTATTCATTATGGAGAGATGTATACACATTATGGTATTTGGGCTAATGAAACTAAATCATTTTTAAGTAAGGAATTAGTTGATACTAAAAAATTAAGATTAGCTAAGAAAAATGATGTTATAATGGTTGCAGCAGGTGAAACGATTGAAGATATTGGAAAAGGAACTTCGTGGTTAAGTGATCAAGGAGTCGTTTTTCATGATGCTTGTTTTTCATTTACTAGTCCACTTAATCCATCATATGTAGCATATTTTACTCGAACTAAGCAATTTCATGATCAGATTAGAAGAAATATATCATCTGGAAAGATATCTGCAATAAATTCAAAAGGTTTAGAAAAAGTTTATATACCAATACCATCATTAACAGAACAAAAACGCATTGTAAAACTCTTAGATCAATTCGATGCAACCCATACAGCCATCGAAGAAGAAATTACAAAAGAAATTAAACTAAGAACCCAACAATACGAATATTACAGAGAAAAGTTATTAAGCTTCCCGTCATTGCGAACAACGTGAAGCAATCCAGAAAAGCAACCCCAAACCAGTAAACCAAAATGAAAAAAGGAGGTGTAGTCTATATTATGGCAAACAAAAGAAACGGTACTCTATACACAGGCGTAACAGCCGATCTAAAAAGACGTGTATACGAGCATAAAACAAAATATAATCCCGAATCTTTTACGGCAAAATATAACTGCACAATCTTAGTTTATTACAAAAGCTTCCATTCAATTGAAGACGCAATAACAGAGGAAAAAAGAATAAAAGCAGGTAACCGAAAAAATAAATTAAAACAAATAGAAACACTCAACCCAAATTGGATTGACTTATGGGATGAAATAAATGAATGGTAACTCCACGTCATTGCGAGCAAAGCGAAGCAATCCAGCAAACAACGCAAGCAAAGCAATTCAGTCATTGTTCTCCGTCATCGCGAGTATAACCAACGTCATTGCGAGCAAAGCGAAGCAATCCAGCAAACAACGCAAGCAAAGCAATCCAGTCATTGCTCACCGTCATCGCGAGTATAACCAACGTCATTACGAGCAATGCAATTTAGAAAGTGAAACAAATTAGAATCTAAACTAGACAACCCATTAACAGCTACTTAGAATAACATAAGATGTACAAAACGATTGCAGAATCCAACAATTACATTGTATTGGACAAATACACCAAATTCTACGACTTAAACGAGGCTCCGATTGCTTATCAATCAGAAGCCGCCTTAGAAAAAGAATTCATTCAAGATTTAATTGATCTGGGATACGAGAATCCGACTCATCTCAAATCAACGGATACCATGTTAGCCAATGTGCGTACACAATTACAAGCATTAAATAATATGGCATTTACCGATAACGAATGGGAGCGTTTCCTTGTCGAATATTTAGATAAACCAAGTGATAGTTTAGTCGATAAATCGCGTAAACTTCACGATAACCACATCTACGATTTTGTATTTGATGATGGTCATATTCAAAACATCTATTTAGTCGATAAAGAGCATATTACGCGTAATAAAGTACAGGTCATCTCACAAGTCGAACAAACAGGATCGCACGCCAATCGTTACGATGTAACAATTCTGGTTAACGGATTACCGATGATTCAAGTAGAGCTGAAGAAACGTGGCGTAGCTATTCGTGAGGCGTTTAATCAGGTACACCGTTATTCCAAAGAAAGCTTTAATTCAGATAATTCGCTATTCAAATACTTGCAGTTGTTTGTCATTTCGAATGGAACAGATACACGTTATTTTGCCAATACCGTTACGCGTAACAAAAACAGTTACGATTTTACGATGAATTGGGCAAAAGCAGATAATACCTTAATCAAAGATTTAAAGGATTTTACAGCCACATTTTTTCAAAAAAACACGTTATTAAATGTCTTACTAACCTATACGGTTTTAGACATCAAAGATACATTATTGGTGATGCGACCTTATCAAATTGCAGCAACCGAACGTATTTTATGGAAAATTAAAAGTGCTTACCAAACCAAAAAATGGTCATCCTTAGAAAGTGGTGGGTACATTTGGCATACTACCGGTTCAGGAAAAACCTTAACCAGTTTCAAGGCGGCTCGATTAGCAACAAAATTAGATTTTATCGATAAAGTATTTTTCGTGGTAGACCGTAAGGATTTAGACTTTCAGACCATGAAAGAATACCAAAAATTTTCGCCTGATAGTGTCAACGGTTCAAACAGTACAGCAGGTTTAAAACGAAATATCGAAAAAGACGACAACAAAATTATTGTTACGACCATTCAGAAGTTAAACAACTTAATGAAGGGGGATCAAGAGTTGGATATTTACAATAAACAAGTTGTTTTCATATTTGATGAAGCCCACCGTTCTCAATTTGGTGAAGCCCAAAAAAATCTGCAAAAGAAATTCAAAAAATATTACCAATTCGGATTTACAGGAACACCAATTTTCCCAGAAAATGCCTTAGGTGCAGAAACCACAGCAAGTGTTTTTGGTTCAGAATTACACGCGTATGTCATTACAGATGCCATCAGAGATGAAAAGGTTTTAAAATTCAAAGTGGATTACCACAATGTAAAACCTCAATTCAAAGGGGTTGAGACAGAAATAGATGAAAAGAAATTGAATGCAGAAGATGCGAAGAAAGCCTTTCTGCATCCTGCACGTATCAGCGAGATTTCGAAATACATTTTACAAAATTACCGCATTAAAACACACCGTACAAAAGGCGGAAATAACGGTTTCAATGCGATGTTTGCCGTGAGTAGCGTAGAAGCAGCTAAACATTTTTACGAAGAATTAAACCGTCAGCAAATAGACAGCGAAAAACCGTTGAAGATTGCGACGATCTTTTCTTTTGCAGCGAACGAAGAACAATCAGCAATTGGAGAAATCATAGACGAATCATTCGAACCTTCTGCATTAAACAGTACAGCAAAAGAATTCTTAACGAAAGCCATCAACGATTACAATAAAATGTTCAAAACAAGCTACGGAGTAGAAAGTGATGAATTTCAAAATTATTACCGTGATCTTTCAGAACGTGTGAAAAACAAAGAAATCGATTTATTAATCGTTGTCGGTATGTTTTTAACTGGATTTGACGCACCAAAATTAAATACCTTATTCGTTGATAAAAACTTACGTTACCATGGTTTAATTCAAGCATTTTCTCGTACCAATCGTATCTTAGATGCAACGAAATCTTTTGGAAATATTGTTACGTTCCGTGATTTGGAACAAGCAACGATTGATGCCATCACATTATTTGGAAATAAAAACACGAAGAATGTTGTTTTAGAGAAAAGCTACAAAGAATATTTAGAAGGTTTTACCGACGCTTCAACAGGAGAAGCAAGAAGAGGTTTTGTAGAAGTTGTAAATGAACTAAACGAGAAATTTCCAAATCCTGATCAAATTGAAAAAGAAAAGGATAAAAAAGAGTTTACAAAATTATTCGGTGAATACTTACGCGTTGAAAATATCTTACAAAACTATGATGAATTCACAAGTCTAAAAGCCTTACAAAACATTGACCAAAGCGATGCAACTGCTGTAGAAGAATTCAAAGAAATGTACCATGTTTCGGACGATGATTTAGTTGTGATGCAAAAGATTCAATTGTTACCACAACGAGTAGAACAGGATTATCGTTCGACCTATAATGACATTCGTGATTGGTTAAGAAAAGAAAAAGAAGGAAAACAGCCTGAAGATTCTGGTATTGATTGGGATGATGTGGTTTTTGAAGTAGATTTATTAAAATCACAAGAAATCAATTTAGATTACATTTTAGAATTAATTTTTGATCACAATAAGAAAACAAAAGACAAAGCTGAATTAGTAGAAGAAGTAAGTCGAGTAATACGTGCAAGTATTGGGAATCGAGGAAAAGAATCTTTAGTTGTAGATTTTATCAACGAAACAGATTTAGATACCATTCCAGATAAAGCAACGGTCATAGATTCATTCTTTAAGTATGCGCAAGTCAAACAAAAAGAAGAAGCAACCGAATTAATCGCAGAAGAAAACTTAAACGAAGAAGCAACAAAACGCTACATCGAATCTTCTCTAAAAAGGGAATATGCAAGTTCTAACGGTACTGAATTAAACGCCATTTTACCCAAAATGAGTCCTTTAAATCCTCAATATCTTACAAAAAAGCAAACTGTTTTTCAAAAAATAAGTGCCTTTATTGATAAGTTTAAGGGAGTAGGTGGGAGATTGTAAAGAAGTCTAACTTTACAATAGTATTGATCCTCAACAGCGAAGTTGGGGATTTTTTTAATGTAGATAATACAGAATCTAGTCAACTTTTTAAATAGTGATTTTACAAATAAAATAATATGTTGAAAAATCAACTAATAAAAAATATTTATTTACAATATAGAGATATTTATATATTACCAACTGATTTAAAATCAAATAATTAACAACTTGTTGATAATCTTTTTAATTTTTAAGATGTTGAAATTTTTAATTGTGAAATCTTATCTTAATTTTGGAAGACAACTAAGGTAAATATTAAATAAATGAAAACATAATATAAAAAATAGAGGAGAATTTATTGCATAAAAAACTCGGATGTCGCCAAACAAATCCGAGTTAGAAATTGTATCGTAATTCTTAATAATCGAAATTTAATAAGAACTCCGGATATCTTATACGGACAAATATATTAATAGAAATAAAATTTACATCATTTTTGGTGTTAATATTTATTAAACTTCTTTTCGATTACTACAAATCCAATCCTGATTTGCTTCAAGTGGGATAATTTTTTAAAATATTATAAATTAAAAATTTTCAGCAAAAATGGCTAAAAATGGAATTTCAGGCGATAATCGACGCCACGGAGCGGTTAAACAACGCTCACAAGTTTTTAACCCTAAAACAGAACAATGGGTTAAAATAGACACAAATACAGGAAAATTTATGGATGTTAAACAGGATGGTACACCATTCAAAGGAGTAAGAAAAGAGAAATAGTATGGAGCATAATTTTAATACAAAATCGATATCATTTATTGATAAGAAATCGAATAATTCAATCAGCTTTCAACAATTAACAAAGTTATTTAGTGATTATAATGATGATTATTTAAATGATATTTTAAACAGGTTTAATCCTGATGGACTAGATTTTAATATTAATATAGGAAATGTGGATATTGCATTTGATGCAGTCAATAAGGTGTTATCAAAATATGAGTTTATTAATCATTTATGTAATGGAGAAAATTTAAAAACATTTATTCTTGCAGATGAGAATGAAGATTTAAAAGGTAAAGCTAAAGATTTTTATTTTCAATTCAATGATCATAAAGAAGCTCCAATTAATGCAAAAGCTATATATAATTCGAAGGATCAATTTTATGATGTGATAAAAATAGCTAACCATATCAATTATCTCAGAAAAAATGGAATGAATAAAGAATTGCAAGAAATCAATGCAATTTGGCTTACGAAATCAAAATTATTTAAAGAAAGAAAATTTAAATTATTAAAATCTAAAAGTAGTTTATGGTTTTTAAGAGCAGTGAATTCTTCTAAATTTAAAGAGTATGGCACAGCATTTACTTTCGTTTATACTATTTTACTATTGAATGAATATGAAAATAACAACAAGGGTAATAACTTTAAAATAGAGTCATTGGATCTTAATGAATCTAAAATTTCAATGGTAATTTCGCAAGGTGTAATGAAAAAATTGGGCGAAATCGGATTTTTAAAATCTTCTATAGAGATGACAAATAACGATTTAGGAAAGGAATCTTTTGTTTTTACTCAAAAAATAACTTTGTACTCTAAAGATGATAGTAATATTAATTTTCCATTGAATTTTAAAAAGCAAAATGCTAAAACTGTTGTAATAAGAGTATCACACCAAACAGGTATTGAAACACTAGATAAAAAATTCAGTACTTTATTTAATGAATTTACTTCTATTGATGAGTTTGAAAAAGAGTATTTAGAATTCTTGAATACAAAAGATCCAAAAGGTCTTTTTAGTGCTATTATTCAAAAAATTTCTAATAGTCCAACCTTAAGAAGTTGTAATGAGATTAAAGATTTATTTTTACCTAAAACTAATCTAATTGTTGATAATTTAAGTAAATTAATTAATATCTGTGGTAAAGCAGATCAATTAGATATTGATTATGACTTGAAATATAAGGTTAGAGAAATTATTTCAGAAGTATTAATAATAAAATAGAATATGAACCCACCTATTTGGTGGGTTTTTATTTTATTTATATCAAATTCTCAAAAGCTTCATCAATTTCATGATCTTTAAAATCTTCTAAATAAGATTCTGTTGTTTTAATTGACTGGTGACCAAGAGCTTGTTTAATTTTAGAAACTTGAACACCATTTCTTAAAGATAGTGTAGCAAAAGTATGGCGAGTGGTATAGAAATTTATTTTTGAGTCAATTTTTAGTTCTTCAAATATTAACTTTAATTGTTTATTATAATAGCTTCTAACACTATGTTTTCGCTTAATTAACGTTTCTTCATTATAATCAAGAATATCTTTCTTTAGTATTGGGAAAATGTAGTTAGTAGGAAAGGGACGATATTCTTTGTAGAATTTCAATATTTCGTTTGTAATATCATTTTCTGGAATTTTTACACGAATATTTATGCCTGTTTTATTTCTTTTGTAAGAAAATTTACTATGTTCTATTTCATCCCATCTTAATTCTGCTAAATCAGTAAAATTCATCCCTCTTGCATAAAAACTAAATAAATATAAATATCGTGCATTTGTCGCTGAAGGAATCTTTTTAATATCAAAATCTATTAAATTTTGTAATTGCTCTTTTGTTAGTGCTTTTTTTATTTTTTGAGATTTAAGAGCAGATATTTTGTAATCCTTAAAAGGATATAATTCCTGTTTTGCAATTTTTGATTTTATTGCAATATTAAAAGTTGCGCGTATATTTCTCATGTAAACTCCAATACCACCATCTTTACATCCTGTTTTTCTTAAGAATGTTTCATAATTTAATAAGAAGTTATAATTAATATTATTAAAAGAGTATTTATCAATATTACTTTTAAATTTCTTTAAAGATTTCAGCGTATCATTATGCGAATCACTGTAACTAATTTGTTTTGCGTCATAAAGTTGTTTAATTCTCAATTCTAAGAATTCTACAAAGTTGTTAGTCAAGTTAGAGTTTTGACTAATGCCATCTGCGTATGGGCGTAAGAACATACGGCACAAGAGTTGACCTCAGTTACTGCCAGTTGCAATCTTTCTAAAAATTGCTCATCAATGGTTTTCTGCTTTTTATTTTTGATAAATACTATTGCTGACCTCGCAGCTAATACCAGTGAACGAAATAGTTCTGATAAAGAAACTTTTCTTTTATACGAAGTTTGATTTTCAATGTTTTGAGGTATAGATATGTTATTATTCATTGTACTTAATTTTTATGTCCGCCAATGATGTTTCCGTCTTTCATTTCTATGGTTCGGTCACTTTTTTGAGCAAATTCATCATCGTGGGTGACAGCAATAATGGTCTGTCCAAAACTGCGGGTCAGGTCTTTGAAAATATCAAAAACAATGTCTGTATTCTTACTATCCAAATTACCTGTTGGCTCATCACCCATAATAATCAAAGGATCATTAATTAACGCTCTAGCAATGGCAACACGTTGTTGCTGTCCGCCCGAAAGCTTATTCGCAGGTTTGAAAGCTTGATCTTCCATACCCAGCATTTTCAACTTTTCATAAGCACGTTCTTCTATTTCTTTTGGAGAAAACTTACCAAGTTTCAGTGCGGGAATCATCACGTTTTTCAGGCAGGTAAATTCTGACAACAGGTAATGAAACTGGAATACAAACCCTATTTTTTCGTTTCGGATTGTTGCCAGTTCATCAACCGATTTTCCTGTAATTAATTCATTATCTATCACTAAATTTCCATTATAATCTCTGTCCATAGTGGAAAGGATATAGAGCAAAGTAGATTTACCACTCCCTGACTTCCCGATAAGTGTTAGAAATTCACCTCTCTCTACTTCAAAACCAATATTTTTCAACACCTGAAATTCTACTGGGTCATAAAAATACTTGTCGATATTTTCTGTTTTTAAAACGATATTTTTATCCATGATTTACTTTCTAAAAATGCTGACCGGATCCACTTTTGCTGCTTTACGGGCAGGAATGTATCCGGCAAAAAATGTAATAACTAAGCCCATAACAACTCCCTGAATGAATTTCTGCAGTTCATAATCTACAGGAAAGTATCCTATGTCACCACCGATATATACCTTTTTCAACAAGGTAATCATTAGCAATGCCATCAACATTCCGCCAACTACACCAATCAAGCCAATAGATAATGCCTGCGTTACAAAAATCCGTATCACATCTTTCCCTTTAAAACCAATAGCTTTTAAGATGGCAATGTCATTTATTTTTTGTGAAACGGTCATGTTCAGGATATTGTAAATGCCAAAACCGGCAATGAGCATAATGGCTGTAGAGACAAAATTGATCATAATGAACCGCATTTTGCTGAGTGCCATCAACGATTCGTTACTCTCTTTCCAATCTTCGGATTTATATCCGGTTAATTGAGATAACTTTTCGGCAACGGCTGCCGCCTGGTGCGGATCTTTTACATTGACACTGATGTCTGTTACATACACATTGTTTTCTTTGAGCAATTGCTGGGCAGTGTATAGATTAACGTACGATTTGGTGTCGTCGGCAGTTGAATTAAATGATCGAAAAATACCTGCTACACGCAGGTTCTTAGTTACACCTTTTTGTGATGTAAGATTGATATTATCACCAAGTGCCAAGTTCATTTTTTCTGCTATTCCTATACCGATTACGATGCCGTTCGGGTCGGATTTCAGGGTTTCAAATTTGCCTTCAACCATTGATGATGTAATGCTGTACATCATATCTGCTTCATCTGGCTTTATCCCGATGCTTAATCCACTCACCTGAGTTTTTCCGTTATTATAAAACACGCTTGTGTTTACCTGGGCTGTTACCACAGTTACTTCCTTCTGTTGTTGTACCATTTCTGCAATACCGTTCGGATTAATGATGGTATTGACTTTGGGTACTACTTTCGGATTGGAAATCAGGTACTCGGCAGCAGTATCACTTACCAGATTTTTGCTGATGACATCATCATTGTACAACCGAATATGTGGCGTATTTTTGAAAATATTTTCGTCAGATGCTTTATCAAAACCAACCAGTAAACTGTTCATGAAAATATAGATCGACATTCCGAGCAACACACCAAGAACGGCTACAGCAGTCATTTTTTTGCCCGAAAACAGATAGGTTCTGGCTATGTCTGTATTAATATTCATCAGTCTAAGGTTTTATATGTTCCAGAATATCATCTTTGCTGATTCCTTCCAATATTTCTACATATTCGGTAGAAATGATACCTGTTTTTACAACAATGGGTTCGTCTTTTCCTTTTAGTTTTACCTTATTTCCAAAGCCCAAATAACTTCTCGGAATTAATAAAGCATTCTTCTTTTCGCTTGTCAAAATATTGGCTTCCAACTGTGTGCCGTAAATACTACTTGAAGGTGCTTCATTCAGCAACACTTTTACAACAAATGATTGTGTTTTTTCATCAAATGCAGCCACTATTTCACTGATTTTGCCTTCGTACACGTTGCTTTTATCTGTGTTAAACTGAATATAAACCAATTGTCCCAATTTTATTTTTCCGATGCTTTTTTCATCTACATTCAATACCACTTCCGGTTTGCTGTCATCAGCAATTGTCGCAACAATATCTCCTTTTCTGACATAATCACCTGTTGATTTAAGCTTGTTGACAATCGTACCATTTTGAGGTATTATCAGTTGATTGTATCGTTCTATCACTTTGCTGTTTTGTAGCTGATTTTTGTTAGAAATTTGCTGTATTTTGGCACGTTGCAACAGTTCTGTTTTTTGCTTTTTTAAGGCATTCAGCTGTGCCAGTGAATTTTTTGCTGCCAATTGCATATTTTCAAATTCTACCTTGGCTACACTTTGCTTTTGGAACAGGCGTTCATAACGTTCAGCTTGTTGTTTGTCTTGCTCGTATTTGCTTTCTGCATAGCGAATGTTTTGTTCCAGTTGCTGAATGGCAGGCGAATTTTCCGTTAGGTTTTCGTTGGCAATGGTTAATTGTTCCTCTGCCGAATGCGTATTGATACGGTTAGACGGATTGTCGATAACCGCAATGACCTTTCCTATATTCATTTTGTCTCCCACCCCAAAATTGGCTTCTGTAAGTATGCCATCTGTTTGTGCCGTGAGATGATAGGCATCATCCCAATCGAGCATTCCCGATGCAAAAACTAATTCTTTTATATCTTTTACCACCGGCTGCGCTTCTTCTTTTGAACCACAGGATTGTAGTGTAGCGAACAGTACAATGGTAACGAACAACTTTATTTTCATAGTTTAAAACTTATTATTGATGATAATTTTATTTTCACTAAATCCAATGCCTGCCAAAGCTGTAATAACATTTAGCTGGCTCAGCAGCATATCCGTTTGTGCAGTAAGTAATTTGTCTAAGGGCAGAATATTTTCCTGATACTGATCGAAGTATTTCTGATAAGTATCTTCTTTCAAGGTTTGAATTTTCTTAAAGTTTTCGAGCTGTGAAGATGCTTTTTCGTACTCCACCAACAAATTGCTATTGCGGGTTTCGTTTTCACGCAAAAAGTGAATTCGATCATTTTCGGCCATTTGCCATTGCATTTTTTTCTCTTTTACCGCCGAATATTTTGAAACGGTAGTAGGTAAATCCCAACTCAAACGAAGACCAACATAATTATATCTAATCCAATTGGAATTAGGATGAAAAAAGGACTCATTACTCAAGTTTTGCCAATTAAAGGAAGATACAAATCCCAAAACGGGTAACTGTTGTTTTTGTGCCGCTTTCCATTCCTGTTCTGCCACTTTTTCTCTCAGCTGATAATGGTTTACCCATAAATTGTTGTTTGCTTCTGTCAATATTTGTTTATGATCAAAATCTCGAATGTTTTGGTTTAAAATGGGATTGACTTCATTCTCAAAAAACAAAGCAAGATTTTGCTGTTGGATTTGGATATTAAATTGCAATTGCGAAAGCTGATCCTGTAATCGAATAAGGTTCACTTCGGCTTCGTTTACATCTTGTTTGCGTACAAGTCCTTCTTCAAATCTGTTGTTTACGATGGTTAAAATTTGTTTTGCAATGACAATATTCTGCTCTACCATCTGTTGCTGTCCCTGAAACGATAAGATATTAAAGTAAATGCCGTTCAACTGGTCATAAATAGTCCATTCGTTTATTTTTTGCTGATTGGCTACCAGTTCCTGATTGGTTTTGGCAAGTTTTATACGGCTTATATTTCCAAGGTTAATAATATCGAACTGCGGTTGTATGCTGAATGTGCTGACATATTGTAAACCCATTGTGATTTCGCGAAAAGAACCTGGCAAACCGCCGAAAACTTCAGCAGGAATATAATTGGTTTGCAAATTCATATTATCAATAACCTGAGCCGATACCGGAATTCTCGGATTAAAGGCATTTCCAACTGCGGTTTTTCTGGTCAGCTCTGCTAAATTTTGCTGGATGATGTCATTTCTGAAACTGACTTTTTTCTCCTTTGCAAAGGCAAGTACTTCGTCCAGCGTGTGAAATTCTTTCTTCTCCTGCGACCATACCATAAAAGGCAAGAAAAGGATGACTATTAGTAATTTATGTTTGTGAATATTCACTAACTTTTTCATTCAAAAAAATATTATAAATTAGACCTTTATTAAAGCTAAAATGCTATTCATTGTTTTTTGTCCCTGAACCTCAATGTCAAATTCAAAAGAAGCCAATTTCCACTTCAGCATTTGTAAGCGAAATGTTCCCATAACGATATGTACGAGTTCTTCTGAAGCTATTACTGTTCTAAAAACACCTGTCTCTTGTCCTCCCTTTATCAGGGAATTGAAACGGATGAAATTGGTTTGTAATAATTGTTGTATGGCATTTTTTACTTCATCAGAATTATCAATCAACCCGTCTGACAAAACAATATTGATGAAGCACGGATTTTGTTTGAAATACGAAAACTGACTTTTAAAAAGTGATTTAAACTTTTCTTCTGGCAATTGTTTTGTATTGATAATAGTATTGTAATCTTCCCCTTGT
>NZ_DCOI01000030.1:0-32031 GCF_002322895.1 Empedobacter sp. UBA1574
ACAAAATTTTGGACAGTGTCTAAATAAAAAATCTCGAGCAAATGCTCGAGATTTTTTTATTTATTCATTTGTTTCAATATACTTAATGTTTTTTTATCGACTTGATCTGCATAAAAAAACTTCAAAACATCTTTGATAATTTTTTCTTTTGGAACTATAAAGTTGAATAATGTCAAACTTGATTTCAGTTTCATTGCATCATTTTTTCCGAAAATTAATTGCGGAATTACGCCTTTATGTTTCATTAATAATACAGATAAAACTTCTAAATAATTTCCCCAAAGTTCTTCATCTTTTACAAAAGCTCTAGCCTCTTCTTTCGATGAAATTGCAAACTCTAATGACGAATCACTCGAACCTAATCCAACTAATTGAGGAAACATAAAAACAATCCAATTCGTTTGCTTTTTTCCTGCATGAACTTCCATCAAAATTTCATCGTACACAAAACTTTGCGCATCGTGAAATCGTTTCAAATTAAATTTATCGTGAGGATCTTTTTGTTTCAGTAAATCTCCTATTTTCATATTGTAAAGTTAAAAAAATACCTCACCAAATTGATGAGGCATTTTATTTTTTTTATAAGTCGATTACATTCTTTCAGGAACACCAATTCCTAATAAACGTAACGAATTCTGAATCGTATTTGCAACCCATTGAGACAGATATAAACGGAAGTTTTTCACATTTTCATCTTCATTTTTCAAGATTGGATTGTTTTGGTAGAATGAATTAAATAATTTCACCAACTCATATACGTAATTAGCAATCAAAGCTGGGCTCATTTCTGTCGCCGCTTTTTCTATTGTATCTTCGAAATCGTATAGTGCACGAACAATTTCTTTTTCAGCATCATTCAATTCTATTGCATTTGCATCAAATTCTTTTGGAGATTCTTTTCTCAATAAAGACTGAATACGCGCAAAAGTATATTGAATAAATGGTCCTGTATTTCCATTAAAATCTACAGATTCTTTCGGATCGAATAAAATACGTTTCTTAGGATCTACTTTCAAAATGTAATATTTCAAAGCACCCATTGCAATTGTTTCGTACAATTCAGCTTTCTCATCATCAGACATTCCGTCTAATTTTCCTAATTCTTCAGAAATCTCTTTTGCTGTATTATAAACTTCTTGCATCAAATCATCTGCATCTACAACAGTTCCTTCACGAGATTTCATTTTTCCGTTTGGTAAATCAACCATTCCGTAAGACAAGTGATGTAAAGCATCAGCCCAAGAATAACCTAATTTTTTCAAGATTAAGAATAAAACTTTGAAGTGATAATCTTGCTCATTTCCTACAACATACGTCAATTCTTCTAACGTCGGATTATTTTTGAAACGCTCTACAGCTGTTCCCAAATCTTGCGTGATATAAACCGAAGTTCCGTCTGAACGTAAAACTAATTTTTCATCCAAACCTTCTGCAGTCAAATCAATCCAAACAGAACCATCTTCTCTTTTGTAGAAAACACCTTTGTTTAAACCATCTTCAACAATATCTTTTCCTAAAATGTAGGTATTCGATTCGTATAAATATTCGTCAAAAGCAACACCAAGACGTTTGTACGTTTTAGCGAAACCATCATACACCCAACCGTTCATTTTTTGCCAAAGCTCAATAACTTTTGGTTCATGTGCTTCCCATTGACGCAGCATTTCTTGTGCTTCTAAGAAAATTGGAGCTTCTTTTTTCGCTTCGTCTTCCGTTTTTCCTTGCGCTTCTAATTCTTTGATTTCTTGACGATAATGTTTGTCAAATTCCACATAATATTTTCCAACCAAATGGTCGCCTTTCATATTTGCAGATTCTGGTGTTTCACCATTTCCAAATTTTTCCCAAGCAATCATAGATTTACAAATGTGAATCCCACGATCATTAATAATTTGTGTTTTAATCACATTATTTCCTGCTGCTTCAATGATTTGAGAAACCGAAAATCCTAACAAATTATTACGGACATGTCCTAAATGCAAAGGTTTGTTTGTATTTGGCGATGAATATTCTACCATTACCGTTCTCGAATTTTCATCAACTTTTGTAATTCCAAAAGTTGAATTTTGAGCATTTTGAGTAAAATTTTCTAAAAATTCTACTGAACTTAAACTCATATTCAAGAAACCTTTTACAACATTAAACGCTGTAATTTTATTATTTTCAACCAAATTTTCACCGATTTTAGCACCGATTTCTTCTGGTTTACCTTTCAAAGTTCTGATTAATGGGAAAACAACCAATGTATAATCACCTTCAAACTCTTTCCTTGTAAACTGAATTTCAACAGATTCAGGGTTAATTTGATAAACGTTTTGAATCGCTTCTAAAACATTCTGCGTGATGTATTGTTTTAAACTCATTTTTATTCCTTTTTACTTAATCGAAATGCAAAAGTACGAAGTTTCAACGAATTTGAACGGATTGCACATTGAGTTTTTAAGAAGTCATCAAGAAAACTTATCTTTGCAAAATGAAAGCTACATTCGCGGATTTCGAATTAACAAAACAATTGAGTTCGGCTTTAGAAAAGTTGAATATCACAACCCCAACTCCAATTCAAGAAAAATCATTCAAACCGATTCTTTCTGGACGAGATATAATGGGAATTGCCCAAACAGGTACAGGTAAAACAATGGCTTACTTATTACCCTTGTTGAATACTTATCAATACTCTAAAACGAATCAACCAAAGATTGTTATTTTGGTTCCGACACGCGAATTAGTTGTTCAGGTTACCGATATTTTAGAGCAATTAACAGAGTTTATCAATGTTCGTGTTTTAGGAATTTATGGTGGTGTAAACATCAATACTCAAAAATTATTGGTGTATGAAGGCGTTGATATTTTGGTTGGAACACCAGGTCGTGTTTTAGATTTGGCGATAGACAATGTATTATCATTCAAAGAAATGAAGAAATTAGTGGTTGACGAATTTGACGAAATGTTGAGTTTAGGTTTTCGTCCGCAACTGATTCATTTATTTACAATGATGAGCGAAAAACGTCAAAACATTTTATTTTCTGCTACGATGACAGATCAAGTAGATGATATGTTACACGAATATTTCAAAAATCCTATTGAAATTTCCTTAGCTCGTTCAGGAACACCATTAGAAAAAATCACTCAATTGGCTATTCCAGTTGAGAATTTCAATACAAAATTGAATTTAATTGTTCATCAATTAGGAGACAAAGCAAAATTTGAGAAAGTTTTAATTTTCGCAAACAATAAAAAACATGCTGATTTAATCTTTAATCATTTAGATGAAATTTATCCAGATGAATTTGGAGTAATTCATTCTAACAAATCTCAAAATTATCGTTTGAGAACAATGGAAGCCTTTACCAGAGATGAATACCGAGGAATTATCACGACAGATATTATGGCTCGTGGTTTGGATATTCCTGATGTTACGCATGTTATCAATTTCGAAATTCCAGAAATTCCAGAACAATATATTCACCGAATTGGGCGTACAGGACGTGCGGATAAAAAAGGAGAAGCGATTTCTTATTTTTCTGAAAAGGAAATTGAACGTTTAGATGCTATTGAAGCATTGATGGATAAAGAGATTAACGAACTTCCTTTTCCTGAAGAGGACGTAAAAATAAATCCTGTAAAACGTGAATTTGAGAAAGATGTTGTAAAAATGAAACAACTTACAACTGTAAAAATTGAAGAACGTGGTGCAGCATTTCACGAGAAAAAAGATAAAAATAAAAAGGTGAATTTAGGTGGTCCTACAAAACGTAAACCACCAAAATCTAAACCTAAAAACCGTGGTCAGCAAAAACAGAAAGCGAAAGCACGTAAAAAAGGAAAATAAAATGAAAGCGACCAATTGGTCGCTTTTCTTATTTTAAAATCTGTTTGAATTTAGATTTAAATTTTGCAATTTTTGGTCCAACAACTGCCGAACAATATGGCTGATCTGGATTTTCATTGTAATAACCTTGATGATAATCTTCGGCTGGCCAAAATTTATCTAAAGGCTCTATTGTTGTAACGAATTTATCTTCATACAAAGTTCCGTTATCAAACTCTTTTAACGATTCTTCCGCTTGCTTTTTTTGTTCTTCTGATGTGTAAAAAATACTCGAACGATATTGTGTACCAACATCGTTTCCTTGTCTATTTAACTGTGTTGGATTATGTATATTCCAAAAAATTTCTAATAATTCTTTGTACGAAATCACTTCATTGTCAAAAGTAATTTCAACAACTTCCGCATGATTTGTATCTGTATCACAAACCTGACGATAAGTAGGATTTTCTACATTACCTCCTGCAAATCCAGAGATAGCTTGTTCTACTCCATTTATCGAATTAAAAATTCCTTCCACACACCAAAAACAACCAGCTCCTAAAACTGCTATTTCCTTGCTCATGTCTTCTCTATTTTTACTTATTCAATCAAAAAAAATTCTAATTTATCAGAACCATTCTTATATTTTTATACCAATTGGAAAGCGGTATCATCTTTTACATCACCAATAACAAAAGTACTGTGAGTACTACCAATTACCTTTATTGTTGTTAGTTTATTTACCATAAAATCTCTGTATTCGTCCATATTTTCGAAAGACATTTTGATAATGTAATCGTAATCACCACTTACATGATAACTCGCCTGAACTTCTTTTAAATTCACAATTTCGTTTTCGAAAATCTTGATGTTATCAGCAGAATGTTGTTGTAACTTAATATGGCTAAATACCAAAAGCTCTCTGTTAATTAATCTTCTATTTACAAGCGCAACATATTTAGAAATAATTCCTGACTTTTCTAATTTCTTGATTCTTTCATGAATTGCGGTTGACGATAAATTTAACTTATCAGATAATTCTTTATAGGTAATTTTACTGTTTTCTTGTAGATACATTAGCAGCTGTTGATCGAGAGTGTCAAATTTCATTTCAATTAATTTTTTTCTAAAGTAACAACATTATTTTGAATAATTATCTATATAGATTAAAAAAATTACTCATTTACAGAAAATATATTTATAATTTATTAAAACACACCGTTTTTTGTTCTATTCTAAAAAAGATAAAAAGTTAAACTCTATAATTTTTATATACTAATAAATGTTAAATATCTTTCATTATTCATATTATTCATTGTATATTTGAGCTCGAAAAATCGAGAGGAAAGATTTGACTGATTGCAACCTCATAAAACAATTGCTAAAACAGGACTTCAGTTTTCTCCTTCCCTCTATCATTTTAAAAAAAAGTATAGAAATGTCATATTTATTTACGTCAGAATCAGTTTCTGAGGGGCATCCAGATAAAATTGCCGATCAAATTTCTGATTCAATTCTTGACCACTTTTTAGCATTTGATGCAAAAAGTAAAGTAGCTTGTGAAACTTTAGTAACGACTGGACAAGTTGTTTTAGCAGGTGAAGTAAAATCTAATTCTTACATTGATTTACAACGTGTAGCAAGAGAAACAATTGCTGAAATTGGTTACACGAAAAGTGAATATATGTTCGATGCAAATTCTTGTGGAATTTTATCTGCAATTCACGAACAATCTCCAGATATTAACCAAGGTGTAGACAGACAATCTGACGAAGAGCAAGGTGCTGGTGACCAAGGAATGATGTTTGGTTATGCTACAAGCGAAACTGAAAACTATATGCCTTTGGCGTTAGATTTATCGCACAGATTATTGAAAGAATTAGCGCATATCCGTAAATACGAAAAAGATTTGTTACCATATTTACGTCCTGATGCTAAATCTCAAGTAACAATTGAATATGATAATGACAACAAACCTGTTCGTATCGATACTATTGTAATTTCTACTCAACATGATGACTTCGCAAACGAAGAAGCAATGAGAGATAAAATTACAAATGACTTAGTAAGTATTTTAATTCCACGTGTAAAAGCGCAATTACCTGTTCATTTACGCGATTTATTTACAGATAGTATTACTTATCATATCAATCCTACAGGGAAATTCGTTATTGGAGGACCTCACGGAGATACAGGTTTGACTGGTCGTAAAATTATTGTAGATACTTATGGTGGTAAAGGTGCTCACGGTGGTGGTGCTTTCTCAGGAAAAGATCCATCAAAAGTTGACCGTTCTGCTGCTTATGCTGCGCGTCATATTGCTAAAAACTTGGTTGCAGCTGGTGTTGCTGACGAAGTTTTAGTACAAGTTTCTTATGCAATTGGTGTTGCTGCTCCAGTTTCTTTATTAGTAAATACTTTCGGAACTCAAAAAGTTGAGTTAACTGAAGGAGAAATTTCTACAAAAGTTTCTGAAATCTTTGATATGAAGCCTTTCGCTATCGAACAAAGATTAAAATTAAGAAACCCAATTTACAAAGAAACTGCATCTTACGGACACTTAGGTAGAGAACCAAAAATAGTTTCAAAACGCTTTGAATCTGCTAATGGACAGGATGTTGTTGAAGTTGAAGTTGAATTATTCACTTGGGAAAAATTAGACTTCGTAGATCAAATTAAAACAGCTTTCGGATCATAATCTGAAATTTTAAATCATACTAAAAAATCCACTCAATATTGAGTGGATTTTTTTATGATTAATTTTCACTAATCGAATTGACTAACCAATATCGTTTTCCATCTTTGTAAGAAATATTGATACTATCTCTAGAAAGCATAATCAGTTTTGTCGGTGTCCATCCCACATTTCGTAACGAATTGCTTCCTGTCATTTCCATTTGAATATTTTCTATCGGATCAATTTTTTGAGATGTGATAAAATCAAATTTATATAAATTCTTAGATTGAGAAACTTGCACTACTACACTATCTTGAACAATTCCTCCTAAAGAATCTTGAAAAATTATAAATCGTCTTTCATATTTTTCTTTATAAATAGTATTCAGACCATCATCTTCATTATTACAAGAAAATATCAGCATTAATAAAGAAGCAAAACATACAATCGTTCTCATAAAACATCATTTTATATTTAACTATTTTCAACTCAAAATATTGTACAAAAAAAAGACGCTCACAACTGAACGTCTTTTATTATTATTCCTAAAAATTATCTTGTTGCATTCGCAGTCCAAGTTTTACCATCTTTTGTATAAAGAATAGTTAATTTTGAATTATCAATTCTAATGTAAGATAATTCTGTTGCCCCAACACTTACTAAAGTATTGTCTCCTTTTTTCTCGAACTCAACTCCGTTCAAATCTGGAATTTTATCAGAAAAAGCAAAATTATACTTTGTTCCACTTGCAATTTTAGTTACAAATACACTTCCATTATCAGCAGAAAGAGTATTATTTCCATCAACATAACTTATTTTTCCTTTATAAGTTCCTGCAAAGAAATCATTGTTTGCTGGATCATCATCATCGCTACAAGCCGTAAATACAAATAAGGCAAAAAATGTTACCGCTAAAAATTTCAATAGATTCTTCATGTTTTTATATTTTTAATTTGGTTATAACAATCAATATTTTCAATTATAATACCATAAAATGTTAAATAAAATTGATAAAGTATTTTTTTACATTTTTAACTCTCACAAAAAATCGTATTTTTGAAGCAATATATAATACCTATAAACATGAATTTATTGCAAGGTAAAACAGCAATCGTTACAGGCGCAACTCGCGGTATTGGAAAAAGTATTGCTGAAGTTTTTGTGAAAAATGGCGCTAACGTTGCCTTTACTTATGCTTCTTCTGTAGAAAAAGCAAAAGCTTTGGAAGAAGAATTGGGACAATTCGGTAAAGTAAAAGGATATCAATCTGATGCTTCTGATTACGAAGCTGCTCAAAAATTAGTGGAAGATGTAATTGCTGAGTTTGGTCAAGTTGATATTGTAATTAATAATGCTGGAATTACAAAAGATAATTTGTTGATGAGAATGTCTGCAGAAGATTTCGAAAAAGTAATTCAAACAAACTTAAATTCGGCTTTCAACTTAACAAAAGCAGTGATCAAACCAATGATGAAACAACGTTCTGGATCTATCGTGAACATGTCTTCTATTGTTGGAATCAAAGGAAATGCTGGGCAAGCAAATTATGCAGCATCTAAAGCTGGTTTAATTGGTTTCTCTAAATCTGTTGCATTAGAATTAGGTTCTCGTAATATTCGTTGTAATGCAATTGCACCAGGTTTCATCGAAACTGAAATGACAGAAGTTTTAGACCAAAAAGTTGTTGAAGAATGGCGTAATGGAATTCCATTAAAACGTGGAGGACAACCAGAAGACGTTGCAAATGCATGTTTATTCTTAGCGTCAGATTTATCAAGTTATGTAACAGGACAAGTTTTGAGTGTAGACGGAGGTTTACATACTTAATTCTTAAAAATATCATACTTTTTGAAAGGTTTTGTTTAGTAAATTTGCTAATCAAAACCTTTTATAATTTAAGACAACTACGTTGAGAAAAATATCAAATAAATTAAATGTTCAATTGATTGCTGAAACTTTTTTGGCTTTCGGAATTGATCATATCGTATTATCGCCAGGATCTCGAAACGGAGCATTAACAATGCAATTTGCGAATGACAAACGTTTCAAAACTTATAGTGTAATCGACGAACGTTCGGCAGGATTTGTCGCTTTGGGAATGGCACAGCAAATTCAGAAACCTGTTGTTGTTTGTTGTACTTCTGGTTCGGCAACGGCAAATTATTACCCAGCAATTACGGAAGCTTTTTTTCAAAATGTTCCTGTAATCGTGCTTTCTGCAGATCGTCCCGAGCATTTGGTTGATAATTTTGATGGACAAACCATTCGCCAAAAAGATATTTTTGAGAAACATTCAGTTCATAATGTACAACTTTCCGAAAGTGAAGAAACGGATGATTTAACGCGAAATATGTTGTTGACGAAATATGCGTTGATTGATTGTATGCACAAATCTGCGCCAATTCATATCAATATGCCTTTTTCTGAGCCTTTGTACGAATCTGTAACAACACCAGATATTGAAATTGATACAATTACAATTCCTGCAAAAGATTATCCAGAAATTGATGTAATTGATTTGATGAAACGTTGGAATGCTTCGACGCGTAAAATGATTTTGGTCGGATTACATCATCCTGATGCCAAATTTGATCATTTTGTAAAACAATTGGCGCAAGATGATTCGGTTGTTGTGTTAACAGAAGTAACATCAAATATTCATGATGAACGATTTTTCAATAAAATAGATCAAGTTATTTTCCCTTATTCGGAAGAAGAATTAGAAGCGTTGAAACCTGATATTTTATTGACAATTGGGCAAAATGTCGTTTCCAAAAAGATTAAAAAATTCTTACGTGATCAAAAGCCAACGCAACATTGGCATTTAGATGAATATTGGCAACCAGACACTTTCCAAGCATTAACAGATAAAATTGAGACGAAACCTGAATTGTTTCTAGAACAATTTGTTCCGTTTGTTAATCCAAAAGAATCAGAATATTACAACACATGGAATTCGATACGAGAAGCGAATAATATCAAACACAAAAATTACATCAATATGATTCCATTTTGTGATTTGAAAGCATTTGATTCCATTATTAGAAATTATCCTGAAAATTGGCAAATTCAGTACGGAAATTCAACCATTATTCGTTACGGATTATTGTATGATCACAACAATTCGAATCCTGTTTTTTGTAACCGCGGAACAAGTGGAATTGATGGCTCTACATCTACAGCGATTGGGGCTTGCATCGCTTTTGGTCAAAATACGGTGATGATTACGGGAGATATTTCGTTTTTCTATGATTCGAATGCGTTATGGAATGTAAACATGCCGAATAATTTCAGAATTATTTTGATCAATAATGGCGGAGGAAATATTTTCAAATTTATTCCTGGCCCATCTGAAACAGATGTTGTTGAAGATTATTTTGAAACAAAACATCATTTCACTGCCGAACATTTAGCTAAAATGTATGGTTTTGAATACCAAGTTGTTTCAAATTTAACTGATTTAGAAAATACTTTTGAAGATTTTTATGCAGAAAGTAATCGCCCGAAGATTTTAGAAATTGATACACGAAATTCTGCTAACGATGCTATTTTGAGAGGATATTTTAGTAGTTTGAAGTAAAAAATATTAAAGAGAAATCATTAGTTTGGTTTCTCTTTTTAATTCAAATAATTTTCCTAAAACATTTTCAAAAAGACACCTTCTATATAAATTCTATATAAACTAGGTTGGTATTCTCCGATTGAAATGATAACATAATACTCGGATGTTTCCTTTAAATACACATATAAATTCTCAGCGTTTCTGTAACTAGTCAAATCAACAATAAAATTATTTTTAATAATTCCTTTACAATGACTAATGATGGAAGTAAAAAGATTCTTCTCAATATTATTTTTTACAATATTTAACTCTACTAATTCTTCAAAATCAAAAGTAAAATCTAATTCATTATTTATTTTAAAATTGTGTTTACCATAAATAAAAATGCAATCAGAAGATTGAATTAGAAGCATTTTACTCATTATTTGCTTTATATCTTTATTCATTGAATAAAAATTAAATTATCTCAATTTTCTCTCCTAAAAACTTTGGTTGAACACCAAAAAAGCTATCAATAAAAACTTTCGTTCGAGCAAAATACTCGCGGATATTTGTTTTTAATCCAGCATGTTTATTGACATCTTTTGCACTGTAACCATACGCATTAATTCCGTTTTGACGTGCAATATAAACTGCTCGTTGATTGTGAAACTCTTGGGAAACTACAATAAATTCATTCTGACTAAAAATTTCCTTTGCACGAATCATAGAATCTAATGTTCTAAAACCTGCATAATCCAAATAAATCACATTTTCTGGAACTCCATTTTTTATTAAGGCTTGTTTCATTGCTTCAGGTTCGTTGTAGTTTTTTCGACCATGATCTCCACTCAAAATAAAGTACGTTACTTTTCCTGATTGATACAATTCTGTTGCAGCTTCTATACGATACGTAAAGTAATAATTTTGATAACCACTCACCAAATTTGGCGCTGTTCCCAATACAATCGCAACTTTGGTTTTAGGTAAAATCTCTAATTTATCTGTGACAAATTCTTCCGTTGAGTTTTCTATTTTATAATTTGCAAAAGCTGTGAACAAAAGACTTCCAATTCCTAAAATAAGTAAAGTATAAAAAGATTTTTTCAGAAACTTTTTGGTTTTGATTTTCATAGTTGGTTCAAGATTATTTCTTGTGTTAAAAATACAATATATTCTTCAGTTTTATAATGATTTAAGAACTCCTATCCGATAATAAATATTTAAAATCAAAATTTCATTAAAAAAATCTATCTTACTATATTGCGTATTATTTTTTCAAAATACAACTATGAGAACAAGATTATTTTTTCTAGCCACCACTCTATTTACAGTTTCAACTCTATCAGCACAAAAATTCGAAATTGATACCTTACAATATCAGGGAAGTGATAAAAACATTATCAACCTTGTTGTTTTAGCAGATGGTTATACAAAAGACGAATTAAAATATTATAAAGAAGATGCAAAACGATTTACAGACTATTTTTTCAAAACGGAACCATTAAGTCAATATATCAATTATTTTAATGTATTTGTTATAAATAGTATTTCTGAGGAATCTGGTGCAATTCACCCATATTCTACCAAAGAATGTCCCACAGAAAAAGTAGATTGGGATCAGTTACCTGAACGTTATAATAAATTTGTAAAGAAATATGAAGTTCCGAAAACTAATCCAAATACAATTTTCGGAAGTAGTTTTGATATTTCTGGAATTCATCGTTTAGTTGTTCCAACGAAAAATGAAAAGGTATTACAAGTTCTGAAAGATAATATTCCCAATTATAGTCAAGTTGTAATTCTTGTTAATTCTCCTTTTTATGGTGGTTCTGGAGGAGAATTTGCGACGACAACAGTTAATTTTAAAAGTAATGATATCGCTGTTCACGAAATTGGACATTCGTTTGCAAAATTATCAGACGAATATTGGTCTGGTCCGTTGTATACGGTTCCTGGTCCAAATAAAACACAGAATATACAAGATGTTCCTTGGAAAAATTGGATTGGGACAAATGGAATTGGAATTTATGCATATGGCGAAAAAGATGCAAGAGCACAATGGTTTCGTCCGCACGAATTCTGTAAAATGCAATATTTAATCGCGCCTTTTTGTAATGTTTGTCAAGAAGAATTTATTGAAGTAATTCATCAAAAAACAAATCCAATTATTTCTACAAAACCCGCTGTTGATACTCCTGTTAACACAGAAAACATGAATGCTTTTACTCTTAATTTAGTAAAACCAGTTCCAAATACCCTGAAAGTAAAATGGATTTTGAATAATAAATTGATTGCAGAAAATTTAGATTCTATTCATCTAAACAAAGGTCAATTCAACTTAGAAAAAAATATTTTAAGAGCTGAAGTGACGGATACAACGCAATTAGTAAGAAAAGAAAATCATGCGAATCATATGTACACAACGCAATGGGAAATTACAAAACCTAATAATGAGAGTTTAACTCCACCAGTTTTGACATGGGGTGAAAAACAAGAAAGTTGTTACAATGAACATCAGGCACTAACGGTGAAAAATCCAGAAGCAAAAGTTGAATATTTTTGGTATGATGAGCTAAATTCTACTCAACCATTTGTAAAAGGAAGCAATATTATTAGTCCAACTATTACTGAGAATAAGACTTATTATGTTGAAAGTAATTGGAACAACAAAAAATCTGAACGAAAAGCAATTCAAATTACTGTTTTAGAAAAAATTAATTTTTCTGAAAAAGTTAGTATCAAACAGAATAAAAAAGACGGAACGATTATACTTACTTTAAAAAATACTGACGATAAGAAATATAAATTCGAATGGTTGGATGAAGATGGAAATAGAATCTATAATTTCGATCCAAAAGAGAATAAAACGGTTTATAAAGGGAGTGATTCATCATCTATCACAATCAAAAATGAATTCTTAGGTTCTACAATTTTTGTCAAGAAAATAGATAAAGAAACGACATGCTCTAGCGAAAAAGTTACAATAAAATTGTAATAAAAAAAGCGACCAAAAGGTCGCTTTTTTTATCTATATTTCAGAATAATTATTCTTTAATACGTTCTACATAAGAACCATCTTCTGTGTTGATTTTTACTTTATCACCTTCGTTGATGAATAAAGGAACACGGATTTCAGCACCAGTTTCTGTCGTTGCAGGTTTTGTAGCATTTGTAGCTGTATCACCTTTAAGACCTGGCTCTGTGTATGTAATTTCCATTACAACTGTAGTTGGTAACTCAGCTGCTAAAGCTGTTTCATCAGAAGCACGGAACAAGATTTTTACTTCGTCACCAGCTTTCATAAATTGTGAATTATCAATCAAATCTTTGTTTAAATAAACTTGAGAGAAATCATCATTATTCATGAAGTGGAAACCATTATCATCTTCATATAAATATTGGTAGTTACGTGTTTCTACACGAACTTCTTCAATTTTATGACCAGCAGAGAATGTATTGTCTAATACTTTTCCGTTAGTTAATGATTTTAATTTTGTACGAACGAAAGCAGGTCCTTTACCTGGTTTTACGTGTAAAAATTCGATAATTTTATACGTATCATTATTAAAAATAATACATAAACCTTTTCTGATATCAGAAGTTGTCGCCATTTATTCTATTGTTATTTTATTAAACTCCCGAGCTATATCCTTTCATAATTCCACGATCACTTGTATTGATAAAATCAAGGATCACTTCACGATAATGTGAATCTGGGAATTTTTCTAAGATTTGTTCTACAGCCTGAGATACGTTATTTTTTTGTTGATATAAAATTCTGTAAATACCTTGAATTTCGAAGATTTCTTCTGATGTAAAACCTTTTCTTCTCAATCCAATTGCATTAACTCCCGCATAAGCAACAGGATTTTTTGCAGCTTTAACATACGGAGGAACATCTTTACGAATTTGTGTCGCACCAGCTACAAAAGCATGTTCTCCAATTTTTGTAAATTGATGAACTGCACTATAACCACCAATAAAAGCGAAATCTCCAACTTCTATATGTCCTGCTAAACCAACCGCATTTACGATTACGACATTATTTCCTACAACACAATCGTGCGCGATATGTGCAGTTGCCATAATCAAACAATTGTCACCAATTTTAGTATAACCTAATGCATTAGTTCCTTTGTTTACAGTAACGCATTCACGAATTGTTGTATTGTCACCAATATATGTTAAAGTTTTTTCACCTTCGTACTTCAAATCTTGAGGCTCACCAGAAATTACCGTACCTGGATAAATTTTACAATTTTTTCCAATACGTGCTCCTGACATAATTGTTACATTAGGACCAATCCATGTTCCATCACCAATTTCTACATCTTCGTAAACAGAAGAGAAAGGGCTGATTGTAACATTTTCACCTATTATTGCAGTTGGATGAACATATGCCATCGGATGATTCATAACTTCCATTTCTTTAATTATTCTTTTGTAATAACTGCCATCATTTCTGCTTCCACAGCAATTTGATTGTTTACATATCCAATTCCTTGCATATGAACAATTCCTCTTCTAATTGGTTCAACCAACTCTAATTTAAACACCAATGTATCACCTGGAATAATTTTGCGTTTAAATTTAGCACTTTCAATTTTCATGAAATAAGTTGAATAATCTTGAGGATTTTCTAATTCTCCTAAAATCAATAACCCTCCTAATTGTGCCATTGCTTCAATTTGCAATACACCTGGCATAACAGGTTCTTTAGGAAAATGTCCAACAAAGAAAGGCTCGTTCATCGTTACATTTTTCACGCCGATTAAACCTGTTGCACTTTTAGAAATTACCTTGTCAATCAATAAGAATGGTGGACGATGTGGTAATAACTTCATGATATCATTAATATCATAAACTGGTTCTGCTGTCAAATCAAATTCTGGCACTTTATTGCGTTGCGCTAATTTAATTTGTTTGCTTAATTTCTTTGCAAAATTTGTATTGGTATGATGTCCAGGCTTTGTTGCAATAATTTTAGCCTTCAATTTTTTACCTACTAAAGCCAAATCTCCCACAACATCTAATAATTTGTGACGTGCAGCTTCATTTGGATAGTGTAAAGTCAAGTGATCCAAGATTCCATTCGGACGAATAGAAACATCATCTCTATTGAACGCTTTACATAATTTTTCTTTTGTTTCTGGCGTAATTTCTTTGTCAACATAAACAATTGCATTGTCTAAATCTCCACCTTTTACTAAACCAGCTTCCAACAATTGCTCTAACTCATGTAAGAAACAAAATGTTCTTGCTTGAGAGATATCTTGTTTGAAGTTTTTGATAGATGTTAAAGTTGCATTTTGAGTTCCCAAAACTTTCGTTCCGAAATCTACCATTGCTGTAACTTGGTATTCATCTGCAGGAATCGCCGTGATTTCTGATCCTGTTTCTGGATCTACATACGTTACAATTTCTTTAATTCTATAATATTCTCTGTCTTTATCTTGCTCTACAATTCCAGCAGATTCTATTGCTTCAACGAAAAAACGAGAAGAACCGTCCATAATTGGTGGTTCCGCATTGTCAATTTCAATGTAACAATTATCAATATCCATACCTACCAAAGCTGCCAAAACGTGCTCTGTTGTATGTACTTTAACTCCTTTCTTCTCTAAAGTTGTTCCTCTGGCTGTACTCACAACATACTGTGCATCAGCTTCTACTTGAGGTTGACCTTCTAAATCTGTTCTAACAAATACAAATCCTGTATCTGGTTCGGCTGGTCTAAATGTTAAGGTAACAAATTTACCTGTATGTAAGCCAACACCTTTTAGAACGGCTTCATTCGCTAAAGTTTTTTGTTTATCAGACATTAACTTTTACTTTTGTTTGTTCTCTTTTTCTAATTTATCGATTCGTTTCACAATTTCTGGAAACTTTCTAAAATGTACATACGATTTTCTAAAGCTTGACGCTTCGATTGCTGGCGAACCATACAATTGCGTTTTACTTTCTACATCACCATTAATACCACTCTGAGCTTGTACTTGTACAAAATCTCCGATTGTCAAATGACCTGCGATACCAACTTGACCTCCAATCATACAATTACGTCCAATTTTTGTAGATCCTGCTACTCCACTTTGCGAAGCAATAACAGTATTCTCTCCAATTTGAACGTTGTGAGCAATTTGAATTTGGTTATCTAATTTTACTCCTTTACGAATAATTGTAGATCCCATTGTTGCTCTATCTATTGTTGATCCTGCTCCAATTTCGACATTATCTTCAATCAAAACATTTCCTATTTGAGGAATTTTTTCGAAAGAACCATCTGGATTTGGCGCAAAACCGAAACCATCAGCACCAATCACAACATTAGAATGAATGATACAATTTTGACCAATTTCACACTCTTCATACACTTGTACGCCTGAATGTAAAACGGTATTATCACCAATCTTAGCATGATCGCCAATCGTTACATTTGGATATATTTTTACATTATTCCCAATCGAAACATTAGCTCCAATATAAGAAAAACTTCCAACATATACATTATCTCCTAGTTGCGCAGTAGAATTTACTTTCGTATATTCTTCTATTCCAACTTTATTATTTTTTATCGTATTGTAATACTGCAACAGCTTTGTAAAGGCTTGATATGCATCTTCAACCACAATCAATGTAGACGAAATAGAATCTGTTGCCACAAAATCCTTACTCACAATCACAATAGAAGCGTTTGTTGTATAGATAAAATGCTCGTATTTCGGATTAGCCAAAAACGAAATCGAACCTTCTTTTCCTTCCTCTATCTTCGATAATGTGGAAACCTCTACATTTGCATCACCTGTTACGGTTCCTTGCAATAATTGCGCAATCTCTGCAGCTTTAAATTTCATAGTCTGCAAAACTAATAATTATTCTTAAATTTATAAAATGATTATTTAAGTTATTTAACTTTTTTGTCAAATTCTTCAAATCGATATTTAAACGCTATGGTAATGATATTTTGTAATTTCTTGTTGCAAAAATTGCGTTAACAAACTTTTTTCTGAACTCGAAATTTCTTTTACCTCACCATTTTTATATAAAACCTTTATTGGACTTTTTGATTTTTCGTACGGAACAATTTTTATCGTTGTTTGTTCCACAAAATAACTTGCATCATCAATTCCTAAAGCATTTTCTACTCTATTTTTTTCAACCAAAATTTCTTCTTCGGATAATTTTGTATCCATCAAATATGATTTTGGTAATGTACGCTGAATGATATTTTTTGATAATTTACTCAAAATTAAATCATCATGAAACTGCCATTCTTTTATCGCTGATAAAACATCCGAGTCGTCCAAACGTGTGAAAATTTCTAAACCTTCTTTCGATAAACTTCCAACTTCATTTTCTTTTAAAAAGTATTTAAAAGCAAACGTTGCAAAAAGATTTTCTCCCGTTTTTGTCAATTCTTTCGCTCTTCTCAAAACGCTAATCAAAAAATTCTCTGCTGTAAACGATTTCTTATGCATATACACTTGCATGTACATAAACATACGCGCCATCAAAAATTTCTCGACCGACGAAATTCCCTTTGCTTCTATCACCAACTCATCATTCGAGACATTCATCATTGAGATAATTCGTTCCGGATTGATATTTCCTTCTACCACTCCTGTGTAAAAACTATCGCGCTTCAAATAATCCATGCGATCGCAATCCAACTGACTCGAAACTAATTGTGACAAGAACTTTTTCGGATAATTTCCTTTAAAAATTTGAATAGCTAGAGCTAATCGATTATCAAAAATTTGATTCAATTCTTCCATCAAACGAAGCGAAACTTCTTCGTGATGCGAACCATTAATTATAGAATGTTCAAGAGAATGAGAAAAAGGTCCGTGTCCCAAATCATGCAATAAAATCGCGATTAAAGCTCCATTTTCTTCTTCTGGAGTAATGTCGACGTTTTTTCTTTTGAGAATATTTAAGGCTTTTTGCATCAAATGCATACAACCTAAAGCGTGATGAAAACGAGAATGTCTCGCTCCTGGATAAACCATTTCTGTTAATCCAGTTTGCGTAATTCTACGAAGTCGCTGAAAATATGGATGTTGAATAATCTGATAAATAAGCTCGTTTGGAATCGTAATAAATCCATGAACTGGATCATTTACTATCTTCAACTTATTATTGTTTAATGGATTCAAACGTACTGTTTTGTCGGCAAAGATAAGAATTTTTACTCATTCAGAACGTTACTTTTTTGATTAAGAATGGTTTTTATAAAATATTTTAGATAAAAATCATTTTTGGAATTATTTATGCTAAATAATCATCGCAAATTTTGGGAAAACTACAATTTTGTTTAACATACAATTTTGATTTTAACATTTCCGTAATCGCTATATTTGGAATAATTCTAAAAGTAGAAATCAATATAAAAAATAAAAATATAACAAATGGCTATAAAAATTTTATGGATTGATGATGAAATCGATTTATTGAAACCACACCAGCTTTTTTTAGAGAAGAAAGGATACGATACAACAATGATAAATAATGCGACTGATGCATTAGAAGAAATAGAAAAAGAGAGCTTTGCAGCGGTTTTAATCGACGAAAATATGCCCGGTTTGAGCGGATTGGAAGCTTTACCAAAAATTAAAGAATTGCGTCCAAATCTTCCTGTTATTATGGTCACAAAAAGTGAGGAAGAACATATCATGGAAGATGCAATTGGCTCACATATAGCAGATTATTTAATTAAACCGGTTAATCCAAATCAGATTTTATTGAGTTTGAAAAAGATTTTGGACGCATCGAAAATTATTTCTGAAAAAACAGTGATTAATTATCAACAGGAATTCAGAAATATCACAATGGATATGATGAATGCACGCGATTTTGAAGATTGGCAAGAGATTTATAAAAAATTAGTTTTTTGGGAACTTGAACTTGAAAATATCGAAGATACAGCACTTTCTCAAATCATCGAAAATCAGAAAAGTGAAGCAAATGCAGCTTTCTTCAAATTTATAGAACGTAATTACGAAGATTGGTTGCACGACGACGAAGATCGTCCCGTTTTATCACATACAATTTTCAATCAATTGGTTCGACCTCATCTTGGAAAAGATAAAAATGTTTTATTGATTATGGTGGATAATTTACGCTACGATCAATGGAAAGTTATTGAGCCAATTTTCAATCGTTATTATAATTCAGAAGCCGAAAATTTATATTATAGTATTTTACCTTCGGCAACGCAATATGCTAGAAATGCGTTCTTTTCGGGTTTAATGCCGTTGGAAATTGAGAAAAAATATCCTGAATATTGGTTGAATGATACCGATGAAGGAAATAAAAATATGTACGAAAAAGAATTGTTAGGAGAACAATTAAAACGTCTTGGTTTTGGCGATTTATCGTATAATTATTTTAAAATTTTAAATTCTGATTTCGAGAAAAAAATTGCAGATGATTTTAATAATTACAAAAAGAATAATCTAAATGTAATTGTCTACAACTTTATCGATATTCTTTCGCATGCGAAAACAGACAACAAAATTGTTGGAGAAATTATTCGTGATGATAAAACGTATCGTTCGATCACAAAACATTGGTTTGAGAATTCATATTTAATGGAAATTGTGAAAAAAGCGGCGCAAGAAAAAATGAAAATTATTGTAACAACCGATCATGGAACAATTTACGTAAAAGAGCCTACGAAGGTGATTGGCGACAAAGAAGCTAGTACAAATTTGCGTTATAAATTAGGGAAACAATTGCAATACGATCCGAAAGATGTTTTGGCGGTTGAGCAACCAGAAAAATTCCTTTTACCTAAGGTTAATGTTACGTCAAAGTATATCTTTGCAAAAGAAAATTTATTTTTAACGTATCCAAAAAATTACAATCATTTCGTTAATTATTACAAAAACACTTACCAACACGGTGGAATTTCGTTGGAGGAAATAATTATCCCAATGGTTGTTTTAACACCAAAAAATTAAATGGAATTTATCATCAATAATTTAGACGAATTACCTGAAGTTGTTCAAAAAATAATCGATCAACTTCAGCATAAATTAATCACTTTCGAAGGAGAAATGGGAGCTGGAAAAACAACTTTTATCAAAGAGTTTGTAAAAGCTTTGGGAACAAATGATGAAGTTTCGAGCCCAACTTTTTCGATTGTAAATGAATATGAAACAGATAAAGGAAAAGTTTATCATTTCGATTTTTATCGTCTAAATCATGAAGATGAAGCCTTAGATTTTGGGATTGAAGAATATTTATATTCTAATCAATATTGTTTAATGGAATGGCCAAATAAAATTGCTAACTTTATACCAGATGAGCACCACACAATTACATTGAAAAATGTAGATGGCGTTCGTCATTTAAATTTTAGTTAATAGTATATGGACGGAAAAAATATTTTCACGCCTTTTTCTCAGGAAGATCTTATTCCTCAACCCGAGCGTTTAGAGATTCCTCATAAGAAAGAACGCTTTGATATTGGAATTCCAAAAGAAACAAATAATCAAGAAAAAAGAATTTGTCTTTCTCCTGATGCAGTCGAAATTTTAGTCAATAATGGACATCAAGTTACGATAGAAACCGGAGCAGGAGAAAGTGCAAATTATTCAGATAAAGAATATTCGGAAGCTGGTGCGCAAATTTCTTACAATACGCAAGCTGTTTTCGAGAAACCTATTATTCTAAAAGTTGGTCCACTTACTTTAGATGAAATTGATTGGGTAAAACCAAATGCTTTGATTATTTCATCTGTCCCTACAAATACTTTAAGACGCGAATATTTTCAGAAATTAATTACAAAACGTGTGAATGCGGTTGGATTTGAATTTATTCGTGATGAACAAAATCATTTACCAGTTGTTCGTTTATTAAGTGAAATTGCTGGAACAACAGCAATTTTGGTCGCAAGTGAATTGATGTCTTCTACAAACGGAGGAAACGGAATTTTGATGGGTGGCGTAACAGGTGTTCGACCAACAGAAGTTGTGATTCTTGGAGCTGGAACGGTTGCAGAAAATGCGACAAGAACAGCTTTAGGTTTAGGTGCTTCGGTTCGTGTTTTTGATAATTCATTAACGAGATTAAGACGATTACAACAAAATATAGGACAACGAGTTTCTACTTCTACATTAGATCCAAAAGAATTAGGAAAAGCTTTGCGACGTTGCGATTTAGCAATCGGTGCACTTCGCGGAGAAACGCGTACACCTTGTGTTGTAACTGAGATGATGGTACAAAATATGAAAGCTGGCGCTGTAATTATTGATGTGAGCATTGATCAAGGTGGATGTTTCGAAACATCTGAATTAACAACTCACGATCATCCGATCATTATTAAGAATGATATAATTCATTATGCAGTTTCTAACATCACTTCTCGCGTCGCACGCACCTCTACCAAAGCATTGAGCAATTATTTCTTGTCGTATTTATTCCAAATTTCTGAAGAATCTGGTTTTTCGAATGTAGTACAATCGGATAAAACTATAAGAAATGGCGTATATTTGTACAAAGGAAGAATTGTAAAAAAGAACTTATGTGATTGGTTTGATTTACCATTTCACGACATTAATTTATTGATCATATGACGTTTACGCAAAGATTTATGAAGTATTTGATGGGAGTTGGAATTGGGTTAGTTTTCGTCGCTATGGCGTTTGGACCTCGTGCTTTCTCATGTAATTACTTTCCAAATGCAAGAGTTTTGGATGAAGCTTTTTCAAAAAGATTAGCTATTTCACCAGAAGCTCAAGCATTTTTAAAAGCAGAAAATTTAGATTCGACATTCTTGAAAAAAGAATTATTCAAAAGAAGTAAAGTTGATTTTGATCACTCGAAAAAAGATCAAGTTCCTTGTAGAGAATATTTGGCAAACTATAAAAGCAAAGACAATACAAAGGATTATGATTTTGTATTAGAAATTTGCAAAGAAGATTCAAAATTAGTTTCCATCAAAAAGAAATAAAACAAAAAACCACTTCAATTGAAGTGGTTTTTTGTTTTATAATTAATTTATAAATTTCAAAATTGCTAAAACAATTACGAAGATTAATATTGCGACAATAATTACATCTTTAAATTGCACTTTTTTAGTTCCGAACTCTACATTTCGGTTTAAACTTTTTCTTTTTTTATTGGATTGCATAGGTTGATATTTGACTGCAAATTTATTAAATATTATCAAATATCAAACCTTTATTTTATTCTAAAATATTTAATTTACAATAAGATATCTTAAATCCCAATTTCTATCTGAAAACGCGCGTACCAGTTGTTTTTCTTTTCTAAATTATAGAATTTTTGTTGTTCATACGTAAATTCTGCTTGTAATTTGAAAGCATGTTCCCAAATATATTTTGTCAAACCTAATGTGTATTGATTTGTATTCGGTGTAAACTCAAAAATTTCTTTATCTACTGTTTGAGTTGAATAACGTCCTATCACCTCCCAGTGTTTCGGGAATGTGTATGAACCTTGAAAATCCATTCCTTCTCCATTATAGATATAATTAAAATCAGAAATATCTGTAGGGTTATAAAATAACACATTATCAGAATTACGATTCATATAAGAATACATCAAATTCCATCCACGATATTTTAACATCACATCCAAAAACAATGATTTTATATTAGCTGTTCCTCCACCTACAATATCATCTCCTAACATTCCTGCTGTTCTATGTGCTCTATCATTGTAACTATAAGCTCCCGAAATCATCAATTTTGGTGTTTGTTCGTGAACTAAATCACCTTCATAATTACTTCCACCTTTTGTAAATTCTCCAAGTGGAAACAACTCAACTTTTCCTGTATAAGCTAAACCAGTATCCTTAAAACTTGTCCAATTTCGCCCTTCACCAGTAGAAATAGCTCCTCTCAAAATATAAGAGAATTTTTCTTGATTTCTTTTATTGTATAAGACTTGAAATCCAAAATCGCGATCGATATTAAAATCTGCATTATTGATAGATCGATCCGTTAATTGTAATGCTCCAGAAGAATTAACACGTTGTCTATTTCCTGGAAGTTTTGTTTGACCAAATCCTAAACTCCAATGTTTATTTGGGTAATAGAAAATCATCGCATCACGAATAATATTTGTATTCTTACCCTCTTCTGCTTTTCCTACATCACCTGCTGCAAAAGATAATTGCATCGAATAACCAAATTTTGGATCTCCGATATATCCATCAAAACGCAATCTTAAACGACGAATTTGTCCATCAATATTATCTTCTTCTCCATCATTATGATTATAACTAATGCGATTTTGCATACGAAATCTAATATTGACCTGATAAAGACTATCTGGAGAAGTAATTCCCAATCCGTTACCATAGCTGTAATAAGGCGACATCATATTCTTAAAATCCTGTACAGTTTTCTTTTTAGATTCTGTAGAATCTTTTACTTGCGCATACGAACTGATTGAAAATACAATAAGTATTAATATTAAAAATTGCCTCATGTTTATTTATTTATTTCTTGATTCGTGTGCAAAAATGCAGTTAATAAAATTAAATAATTGTAATGCGTAAATTAAATTAACGTTAACAATGACTCGAAGTTACGTATTCGATGATTGTCATCAATTTCTATGATTTCGATTTGTTGTGGAAAGATATTTTGTTGAATTTCAAAGAAAGTTTTTAGTTTTTCAAAATCCAAAACTTCGTCATGTACAGAAAGAAAAACCGTTGTATTTTCGAAACGATTCATATCCACTAAATATTGCGAAAGATTTTCTGGAAAATTATTTTCGACTTTCATCGACACATCAACCAAAGGATTTAACAAAATTAATTCACTCGATTTTCCATTTTCCTTTAATTTTTGTTGCAATTGCCAACCAAAATTCCCTCCAGTAGAACTTCCTATAATTGCCAAATCATTTACCAAACCTTTTAAATGTTCGTAAGCTTCAAATAAAATAGTTGCAATATTGTCCTCCGTTTTCCATTCAATACAAATAGCTGAAGGATAATTTTTTAGAATAGTTTTGAATTTGGTTGAATTTGCCGAACTATTTAGTCCATGGATATAAACAATTTGTCGATTATTAGTATTCATATTCAGTGCAATTATCCCTCTAAATTAAAACTTTTTCAAGAAGTTAATTATACATGAAATGTAAATTTAACAATATAATTGTGTTGTAAGAAATTCTTTTGACAAAAAAAGCGACCAAATTGGTCGCTTTTAAATATTTACTATAATTATTTCTCTAGATCAAATCCCCAATCAATACCTTTATTAATTGCAGAAACACCTTCTGTCATCCATTTCGGAGCAGGTTTATCTTTCAGATAATGATCAAAAAATTGAACTTGACGTTGTTGAATATCATTTTTATTCGCACGTTTTATCAAGTTATGATCATCTCCGTTATAATTTAACATCCAAACTGGTTTTTGTAAACGACGCAATGCCATAAACATTTCAATTCCTTGATACCAAGGAACAGCACCGTCTTCGTCGTTATGCATGATTACAACTGGCGTCGTAACTTTTGGCATATTAAACAAAGGCGAATTTTCGATATATAATTCCGGCGCTTCCCACAAGGTTTTACCGATTCTACTTTGCGTTTGTTCGTACTGAAATTGACGACTCATACCCGTCCCCCAACGAATTCCACCATAAGCAGAAGTCATATTAACAACAGGCGCACCCGTCCAAGCAGCAGCATACATATTGGTTGCAGTGATCAAATGTGCAACTTGGTAACCTCCCCAACTTTGTCCTTGTATAGCGATTTTACTTCCATTTACCCACGTATTTTTCTTCAACGCTTCTACTCCAGAATTGATATAATCTTCGGCAGATTTACCAGGATGACCAATTGTATATGAAATATCTGGTGTAAACACAATGTAATCGTTACTTACAAAATATGTGTGATTAATACGAGAAGGCGTTGGCGCAGGCGCTTGATAACGATTCAAATTATCCGAAAGTTTTTCGTAGAAGTAAACAATCATCGGATATTTTTTATTTGGATCAAAATTCTCTGGTTTATACACAACTCCTGTTGCATCTTTACCTGAATACGTTTTCCACGTTACCAACTCACCATTCCCCCATAAATAATCTTTTTGTTGCGGATTGATTGCAGATATCTTTTTCTCATCTTTAAAATTTGTTGAAACATAAACATCAGGCGAATTTCGGAACGATTCTTTTGTATAAATAAATTCGTTGGCATTCAACGCTTTCTTCATTTTTTGCGTTCCCCAAGTATTCGACATGACAACTTCTTCAGGATTTTTTGCTTTCGAAATGATTGTTTGATAAACCCCTGATTGTTTATTCTGATTATTAAAAGCACCTAAATAAACTAAATTATCTCGATTAATTGTTTTAATATCATCATTTAATTGATTGATATCAAACGTAATATTATGTTTACGACCGAAACCATTTGTCATATTTTCTGGACGACGTTTTCCAACCAAATCAAACTCCCAAATATCATATCGATCTTTGATTAAAACCGTTTCGTCATTATCAGTAAAATAGGCAACTCCATATTCTTGCGCTAAAGTTGGTGAATCATTTTCTTCGTCATAAAATTTCACTTTCAGCTTTTTATTCAGAACTTTTGTTTCCTTTGTTTCGATATTATAGCTCGACCATAATCCATTTTCGGCATTATAAAAAACAGCAAATTTTCCATTCGGCGACATTTCCACTTTTCCAGCCAAAGCTTTTGCAAATAATTCACGCTCTCCCGTTTTCGTATTAATGATATAATAATCTTTACGACCTGTTACATCCCAATTCAAGCTTAATCGATAGGCATTATCAGAAGTTCCTAAAGCAAAATTTGAATTTCCTTCGTTCAAAATCTCGACTTGATTCATATCCAAATCCGCTAATTGTGTCACTTTTACAGGATTCGATAAATCAATCACAGATAGGTACGAACGTTTTTTCTCTCGCTCAAGATTCTTCAATTGTTGTGGTTGAATAAAATCGTCTTTGTAACTCCAAACATCCACTTTTGCATGATCATCAGCAATCAAAGTTGTGTCTTTTTCTGCTAATTTCGGCATCAAACCAATGAACAAAGAATTTCCATCTTTGCTAAATTTTGGTTGACGATTTTCTGAAACTTGCCAATCTTTTTTCAATCCTAACAATTCAGATTTCCTGATTTGTTGCGGATTATTTGTTGTAGAATAATATAAATAATATGTTTTATTTTCCTTTTTCTCTTCGTCAGAAGTTCCAACAAAAGCGACTTTATTTGCTAATTCATCAAACGCAAATTGTTTAAAATCACCAATTGTATCTACCAATTGTTTTTGAACAAACGTTGCTGTATTCACTAAGAAAACACCATATTTAGTTTTATCTAAACTATCTTTTTTCTCTTGTTTAGTCGAAAAAATTAATTGCTTACCATTCTCGCTAAACTCATAATTCATCACATTTTTGAATGATTTTCTCTGACCTGAAATCAAATTTCTCAACACCAATTCTAACGGCGTATCTTTCTTATCTTTTCCAGCTGATTTTGCAACTTTATCCTTCGTTTTTGTAGAATCTGACTTGTCTTTTTTATCATTCTTCGTTTCTTCTTTTTCTAATAAATAAGCTAAAAGAGAACCTCCTTTTTTCGGTGTTTTGAATGATTTTATATTTGGTAATTTCTCGACTTGATTTGTTGCAAGATTTAATATTCCGATTGAATCTTTAGCAATTTCATGTTCCTTTTTCTTTTTGATTCGAACCAATTTCAAATCTTTGTAAAAAGGTCGAATTTTAAAAACGGCAAATTTAGAATCTGCTGTAAAAACACTTTGTTCACCACGATGAAAACTTAGATTTTTATCTGTTTTCAAACCAAAAAAGTTCAATGTATTATCGCTTTCTTGTGCATATACTTGATAAGCAACCCACGAACCATTATTTGATAATTCTTTCATTCCGATTGATTGCCATTCATCAAAAACAGTCAAATCAAGAGGTTTCTTTTGCGCATCAACATTCGTTGCCAATAAAGCAATTGCAGCTGCATACATTGCTTTTTTCATCATCAGTTGAGTCGCATAATTTTTCAATATTTTAGTAGATAATTTCGATTTCATTCTAACTAATTTTTATGCGTTAATTTTTAAAGAAATGTGAAAATACTAAAGTTTTTAGAAACTATGGGGATATTTTAGTTTAATAATACTTTTCAGTTGTATTTTTGTTAAAATTCTTTTTATGAAAAAATATCTATTAAGTATTGGATTCGGAATTTCGATGATTGCATCAGCACAAAATATTCAGATTGTTCCACTTGGTGTTTATGGAGGTAGCAATGAAAGCAATCTTTCATCTTATTTGATTGGTGAAGAAACAACAAACAGCTATTTAGCATTGGATGCAGGAACAATTCTTTCTGGAATCAATAAAGCAATAGAGAAAGGTACTTTTGAAGAACAAAACAATAAAATTCTGAAAAACTATATCAAAGGATATTTTATTTCACATGGACATTTGGATCATCTTTCTGGGATGATTATTAATTCTCCAGAAGATTCTAACAAGCCTATTTATGGTATTTCTGAAACAATTTCAGTTTTAAAAAATAAATATTTTACCAATGATGCTTGGGCAAATTTTGCCAATGAAGGTGAATCGCCAATTTTGAATAAATATTACTACAAATACGCAGAAATAGGAATACCTTTCACAATAGAAGGTACTAATTTCACAGGAACTATTTACGAATTGAGTCATGTAAACCCTTTAAAAAGTTCAGCAATATTAGTCGAAAATGGTTCAAATGCAGTCTTATATTTTGGTGATACAGGAGCTGATCGTATCGAAAAAACTCAAAACTTATCAACTATTTGGAAAGCAATTTCACCTAAAATTAAATCAGGAAAATTAAAAACAATGATGTTAGAAGTTTCTTTTCCGAATTCTCAACCCGAAAAATTATTATTTGGTCATTTAACCCCAAAATTAATGAACGAAGAATTAGGCGAATTAGCGAAAGAAGTTGGAAAAAGTAGGTTGAAAGGTTTAACAATTATCGTTACTCATATCAAGCCAAAAGATGATTATGAGCAAAAAATTAAAGACGAATTGTTAAAAGATAATCCATATAACATCAATTATATTTTCCCTCAACAAGGTGAAAGAATAACTCTTAAATAAATAATAAATACGAATTTATCATTTAAAGACAAAATAATTTTCAACTATTTATTTTAGTCGGTCAATTTTTATTATTTTGATAAATTAGCACTATTGATTTTTCATTTATTCGAATGGCTATTTTACATTTGAATAAACCATAAGAAAAAATGATCGCGCAAATAGGAGAAATTTTATTAATCGACAACCAACAATATATTATAGCCGAACAACCATTACATCATTATTTTAGAGAATTAAATCATCCACCTTATTTTACTCCACCTTCGCCAACATGCTGGAGAGGATATTATGGGAAATGGGAATTGAGAAATGACGAATTGTTTTTGATTAATTTCAGAGGATATTTGGATGGTTTGGATGAAGTTGAATTGAATTATTTGTTTCCGAGAAGAGAAGAAGTTTTTGCGAGCTGGTATTCTGGAATCATTAAAATCTCACAAGGAAAATTATTACAATTTAACCAATTGACACATACATCAATTTATGAAGAAGATTTAATGTTGTGTTTTGAAAACGGAAAACTAATCGATTATATCGTTCATAGTAATTGCACAAATTCTGAACGAGAAGTTGAGATCTAATCAATCGAATACTTCAAAACTTGTCGGTGAATTCGTCTTGTTATTTGACCTTATTATTCTTTCGAATTCACCGATTTTTAATAAAATAAAGTTTAAAATGGTTTTCGTAAATTTGAGAAGCAAGCTTCTCCTCTACTTCATTTATCAACCAAATAGATAGTACAACTATGAAAAAAATATTAGTTTGTTTAATTTTAGTGATGACGCAAATGAATTATGGACAACAATTCTTGACTGCAGAGCAATCGGATCCAAAGAATTTTAATTGGATGAAAGGGTTTCCACCTGCAAAAGAAGATATTTTGTCCGCTATAGATGGTAGCTTTTTTAACTTTCCGGCTTTGCGTTACAGCGTTTGTCATATGCGCGAGTTTTTCCCAACTGTAAATGTTGCTTCGGCACAAGAAAACAGATATACTTGGGCAACTAAATTGGATCAATCTATCGATAATGTGACTTTTACTCCTTTAGAAACTAAAGAAACTATGACATGGAAAGAATCTTTGCAAAAAAATTATACCGATGGAATTATTGTTTTACACAAAGGCGCTATTGTTTATGAGAATTACTTTGGAGAACTAAACAAAAACGGAACTCATACCTTGATGTCGGTTAGTAAAACCTTAACGGGTACATTGGGCGGAATGTTAGTTGCCGAAGGTATTCTAGATGAGAATAAAAAATGTAGTGATTATATTCCTGAATTGAAAACCTCAGCTTTTGGTGATGCTACGATTCGTCAAGTTTTGGACATGACCACAGCTTTACAGTATAGTGAAGATTACAGCGATCCGAATGCAGAAGTGTGGGCTTTTTCGGCTGCTGGAAATCCTTTTCCTAAACCTGCTAATTATAATGGACCTACAAATTATTATGATTATCTAAAAACAGTCAAGAAAAATGGTAAACATGGCGAAGCTTTTGGTTATAAAACAGTGAATACTGATGTGATGGGTTGGATTATTACAAAAGTATTGAATAAACCTTTGGCTCAAATTCTATCTGAAAAATTTTGGCAACCGTTGGGAACTAACTTTGATGGATATTACCAGATTGATGGTGCTGGAATTGCTTTTGCAGGAGGTGGATTTAATGCAAACCTTAGAGATTTGGCAATGTTTGGAGAAATGATAAGAAACAATGGTTACTTTAATAATCATCAAATTTTGCCTAAAAAATTGGTTGACGAAATAAAAAAAGGAGGAAATCAAAAAGCTTTTGCAAAGGCAGATTATAAACTTCTAAAAGGCTGGAGCTACAAAGATATGTGGTGGGTAACCAATAATGAGCATCAAGCATTTATGGCGCGTGGCGTTCATGGTCAAGCGATCTATGTTGATCCAAAAGCGGAAATGGTTATTGTGCGATTTGCTTCCAATCCGGTTGCATCGAATAGTGCGAACGACCCGTATTCGTTACCAGCTTATCATGCTGTTGCAAAATATTTATTGACTAAATAACAAAAAGCTCAACTAATGTTGAGCTTTTATTTTATATGATAATTTGTTCGAATTAATCTTCTGATTCTTCTACTTCCGATTGTAAGCCTTCTCCAAATTCACTTAAAGCAGAATTTAATGAAATCTCTGTACAATACTTAGATCCTAAATCTAATCCTTTTTGTAAAAACTCTTCCGCTTTTTCCTTTTCTCCTGTAAAATAGTAATACGTATAAAATAATCCGTATCCATCTGGATTTCCTAAATCAATCACACGTTGTGCTAATTGCTGTAACTCTTTATTTGGTTTTAATTTCAACTCTTCTGTTGCACTTAATGTTTCGAAAACACCACCAGATTGTTCAGCAAATTTATAGGCAAAAACTACTTTACAACTTTCATCAAAACCTTCTTTACACAGTTTTGCATTTGCAGCTTCATTTTCTTTTAATTTTTTAGTTAAACTTTCTTCATCAAAATCAAACAAATAGGTTGCATTATTTTTAAAATTAATATCATAATTCTCTGCCATCCAATTTGCACGTTGTGCTAATTTAGAATCTGATTGAGGTTTATTTTCGAAAGATTTCAAATTTGATTTATACACTTTTTTATCCACCCAATCTGAAATTCCTTTTAATTGATTTTTCTCTTTTTTGAAGATAAAAACCGTTTTTTCGACAAATATTATAACCGAATCATTGCGTTCTGTAAATTCGTAACCAACCTCATCAAATTCACCGATTGTTACTCTTCCTTTTCCATCAAATTTCAATGGATTATATAATTCATCTTTTGCTTTTGTTGTAAAAACGCCTTCTAACGTATTAGTCGCTTGTTGAGCAAAAAGTGCTGACACCATAAAGAATGTTGTCAATAAAAATAGTTTTTTCATTTTTTAGAAAGTCTCAATTAATATTACGCCAAAAATAAACGTTTTAATTCGTCTAAAACTCACTAATTATAGTTAAAAATAAATTTCTTTGTTATCAACCAAGGACTCGGATAAGGTAAAACACACCTGTTTATAATCAACCGAGGACTCGGGTAAGTTAAAACACATCTGTTTAGAATAAAAACGTCGCACAATAACTAAGCTTTCGTCTTGCCCAGAGGGCATGAGATGGAAGCCTGTTGAACGGAACCGAAGTTAGCTTTTAATTCTTATGGAGTTATCGAAGTTTAGTTTTAAGCTATATAAGCAGTATTTTATATGATTACTGCTTTTTTTTATGCTTACGTAGAATGCGAAGTAGTGAAAACCTTAGTTTTTAAAATAGTATATACTCCACAAAAAAAGCTCCTCTCAGGAGCTTTTTGGGTTATGCAACGTTATTTATATATTCTTTTTTGACAATTAGTAAAAGAAAACACGAGCAAAAGTGGGAGAAAATTTGTAGGATTGTAGTTTTACAATAAGGGGTTTGATTGTGATTTTTTGGTATATTTGAGTGTAAAAAAAAATATTATTAACTATTTTAAAAGTAAATAAAATCAAGATTTAATGACTAATACAATAAAAACAAATTGGAAAACAACTGATTTTCGTTTTGTAGCTTTTTTAGATATATTAGGTTTCAAAGATAGTATTATGAGAAATACTCATGATGAAATTTATTCTAGATTAACCTCTATTAACAAATTCAAAAAAAGTATAGAAAAAACAAATTATAGTACTCATCTTGATGGATGCTATAGTGATACTGAAGTGTATATCGTTAACTTCTCTGATTCAATTGTTATCTTCTCTAAAAATGATGATAAATATAATTTTGAATATTTCCTTATTATGGTCAGATATTTATTTGGGTGTAATCTTCCCCTTGTTAA
>NZ_DCOI01000011.1:0-91783 GCF_002322895.1 Empedobacter sp. UBA1574
AGGCTTTTTTTGTGGGTATACTTTTTTGTAAAATGTACAAAGTAAAATGTAAGCTACCACATCTCCAGACTATGTTTTATAAAACAAGAAGCTTGCTTTCATCCAACAAGAGCTTCTAATTAGTCAACTAGAAGCTTCTTCTTGATAAAAAGGAAGCTTCCTTTTTGCAACTAACTCAGAACTTACAACCAGCGTTAGGGAGAGTAGTCTAAATCCTTTTGTAGAAATTGGATTTTCTTACTTGTAATAGAATTTTATTCTACAAAAGATTGCAACGGATAGCCCGACCGAGCGATTTACATTTCTTGTTATTGAATTATTAAGAGATAATTGAGGGAGATTGTATAAATACGAGGAATAGAGCGAGTGAATGCCCAAATAAATTTTTCAATAGAAATATACTTTTATTGATAGGTTCATACTTAAGTATATGTGGAATATGGATTTGATTTCATAAAAAAAATATAAAATATAAACTATGTTCAAAATTATTAGAAGTTTATCATTTGAAATTTAATAGCTTTACAGCTTAATATTACTTAATTGGATCAGAAAATATTAGATCACATTTTAGATAAGGATTGGGAACAGGCTTTTAAACTTCTTGTAAAAGATTATCATCAGAGAGTTTATTGGCAAATTCGTCGTATGGTTTTGATTCATGAAGACGCAGATGATATTGCTCAAAATGTTTTTATAAAAATCTATCAAAATTTGCATTCATTCAAAAATGAATCAAAATTATCGACATGGATTTTTAGGATTACTTATAACGAAACCATCAATTTTATTCATAAAAATGCTAAAGAACAAAATGTTTCGTTTGAAGATTATTCGATGAATATTGCAGATGATTTATCTACGGATGAGTATTTTACAGGTGATGAAATTGAGTTGAAACTACAAAAAGCGATTGCAAGTTTGCCAGAAAAGCAGCGCGTAGTATTTATGATGAAATATTATGATGAAATGAAATATGAACAAATTTCTGAAATTTCAGGAACATCTGTTGGTGCGCTAAAGGCGTCTTATCATCATGCAGTTACAAAAATTAAAGAATTTTTAGAGGATGAAGATTAAACCTTTTTAACTTTTTTTTGTCTTATGAATGATATGAAAGAAAATGGATTAAAAAATAATTTTAAGGTTCCAGAGAATTATTTTAAGAATTTAGAAGATGAAATTTATTTTAAAAGCTTAAAACAAAAGGAAAATTATACAACCCCTACTAATTATTTTGACGATTTAGAACAGTCAATTTTATCGAAAACTATTGATAAAAAAGAAACAAAAGTTGTACATTTCAATATTTGGTGGGCTGCTGCTTGTATATTGCTATTAGCATTGGTTGTAACTCCTTTTGTGATTAATTCTACAGAAAAATCTACAGAAGTTGTGGATACAAAAACAGAAAATCATGTTTACGAGAAGATCTATGATTCGTATATAGTGAGTGATCAAAACAAAAAATCGTCCAATGTAACATTAGACGATTCTGATTTTGCTTTATATGATTATTAAGAAATTCTAAATAATTTCTGCACTTAAACCTCGGTTCAATAATTCTGTGCATCGAGGTTTTAAATCTTCTAATTCACCCGTCAAGACTTCGCATTTACCTTTGTAGTGAATCAAAATAGAACATTGTTCCGCTTGCTCTGGCGTGTGTTCACAAACATCAATCAACGATTCGATTACCCAATCAAAAGTATTCACATCATCATTGTAAACAATAATTTGATATTTGTGTGATTCCTGTTCCAATACATCAACAGCCGAATCTTTTTCCGTTTCCCACATGGGTTGCGTTGCGTATTTTGTCATATCATTTTATTTTTTGAAATGTAGCGCAATCCACTCATTTCGTTGTTTTTTAGATACAAATTTCAAACCATTTTCTGTACAAAAAGCTAAGATATCATCAAAATCTTGCTCCATCAATCCACTTAAAAATAAATCACCATTTTCATTCAAAACATTGATGTAAGAAGGAATTTGACTGATTAAAATATTTTTGTTGATATTCGCTAAAATAATGTCAAACTGTTTGCTTCCCAAAAGTGAATTATCACCCATTTTCGCATCTAAACTAACACCATTTCGTTTTCCATTTTCGATAGAATTTTCCACAGCCCACTCGTCAATATCGATACATTCTGCATAATTTGCACCACGTTTCATTCCTAAAATTGCAAGAATTGACGTTCCACAGCCCATGTCCAAAATATCTTTTCCTGTAAATTCAGTTTCCAAGATATATTCTACCATCAAATGTGTTGTAGAGTGATGTCCAGTCCCAAAAGACATTTTTGGTTGAATGATAATTTCGTACGGAATATTTTCAACTGTTTCGTGAAATTCTGCACGAATCAAACATTGGTCATTCACTAAAATTGGCGTGAAATTTTCTTCCCAAGTTGCATTCCAATTTTGTTGTTCAATTTCTTGACGCGTATAAGAAAAATCAATATTCTCGATAGAATCAATCACTTCTTTTACTTGGTCAATATTTTCGTCAGTTTTTGGCATGTAAGCATCAAAACCTTCTTCGTTTTCAACAAAACTTTCAAAGGGTAGTTCAGAAATCATTGCAATAATAATTTCATTAAAAGGCTCTACTTCCGCAACTTTAAATTTATATTCGATATAATTTGTCATAAAAAAATGTAGAAAACATCAAATTGTTTTCCAGCGCAAATTTACGATTTTTATAATTAATGATAAAGGAGATTATTTATCAAATGGAAAGTCCTTCAAACCAACCATCATTTCACGTTTTCCTGGAGGCCCAGGACGTTTTTGTACAATATAGCCCAAATCTTTCAAACCTCTTTTTATGGTTCCTTTCGCTGCATAAGTGGTAAAAATGGCAGATTTTTTAGTTAAAGAATCAACAATTTCTAACAATTCTTTTTCCCATAATTCTGGTTGAACACGAGAACCAAATGCATCAAAATAAACTAAATCAAAATTATTTTCGTTGATATTTTTCAGATTGAAAAAATCTTCTTCCACTTTCTTAACTTCAAAATATGGAGAAATTTTATTCCAATTTTCCCAATTTGAATGAAATAATTGTTGATAATAATCTAAAAACTCTTCTTTTCGATGTTCAAATTCCGGATAAAGTTTGAAAACATTTTCGAAATAATTCACCAATTCAAATTCTTCATCAGAAACTGGAAATTTTTCAATTCCAACATATTGCACTGGAGTTTTATGTTTTTCAGCTTCCATCAAAGTAATGAAAGAATTAAGTCCCGTACCTAATCCAATTTCTATAATTTTTATAGGATTTTTTGTTTCTGTAAAATGATGAAATCCATTTTTTATAAATACATGAAAAGCCTCTTGTACAGCGCCATGCTTAGAATGATAAGATTCATCCCAATCTTCAATATAGATAGTTTTAGATCCATCTTCCGTTTCTTGAATAATTCTTTTCATCGTCGAAAGTTATGATATTTATTATGAAAAAGTGCAAATAAAATGTACCTTTGATAAGCACAAACAAAATATATCATAAAATGATTATAGAAAAAATTGCTGAATCAAAATTTAACGATTCAGTTTTTAACTCTACTACTTTTGGGAAAGAGTTTACAGATCACATGTTGATCGCGCATTACAAAGATGGTAAATGGGATGAGCCAAAAATTGTTCCTTACGGACCAATTTCAATGACTCCAGCAGCGATGTCTTTCCATTATGGTCAAACAATTTTTGAAGGAATGAAAGCCTACAAAAATGATAACGAAGAAGTGTTTATTTTCCGTCTAGAGAAAAACTTCGAGCGTTTTAATTTATCTGCGGCACGTCTTAATATGCCTCAAATTCCGAAAGAAATTTTTATTGATGGTTTAGAAGCTATTATTGATATCGATCGTCAATGGGTACCAAAAGATTACGGAACGTCATTATATATTCGTCCAGTAATGTTCGCAACAGAAGAAGCAGTTTCTGCTAGGGCATCTAACGAATATATTTTTGCTATTTTATTAGCTTATGCTCCTAATTATTACGATAAACCTTTATCAGTAAAAATTGCTGATTATTATAGTCGTTCAGCTCAGGGAGGTGTTGGTTTTGCAAAATGTGGAGGAAACTATGCTGGATCTTTCTTTCCAACTTCTGAAGCTCAAAAAGATGGTTATGATCAAGTAATTTGGACAGATTCTATCGAGCATAAATACATTGAAGAAGCAGGAACAATGAATGTGATGGTGCGTATAGGAAATAAAATTTTAACAGCGCCAACGTCTGAGCGTATTTTGAACGGAGTAACACGTGATTCTGTTTTAACTTTAGCAAAAGATAGTGGATATGAAGTAGAAGTACGTCCTGTAGAAGTACAAGAATTGTATGATGCTTACAAATCAGGAGAATTAAAAGAAGTATTTGGATGTGGAACTGCTGTTGTAATTACACAATACGATGCAGTTGGATTTGGTGAAGAGCGTGCTCAATTACCAACTTTAGCTGAAGAAGATTCTTTTGCATTACAATTGAAAAAGAAATTAAAAGATATTCAATACGGATTAGCAGAAGATCCTTATGGATGGAGAATTAAAATCGAAAAACAAGCTTAATTTTGTTTAAGTAAATTTTTTGAAAATATAAGCTGACAATTTGATTGTCAGCTTTTTTTGGCACGATATTTAATAATATGTTATACAAAGTACTATATTTGCAAAATGAATGGACTACAGAAATTTTTAATCATCTGTTCAGGGAGTAGTCTTGAACTCTTGAAAAAAACACCAACAGATATCAACAAACATGTTGGTATTGGAGGTGTCATATTATTTACAGGAATTTTGGCGGCTTTGTCTGCTGGATATGCGCTGAATACTGTTTTTGATAATATATATGCAGCAACAGGTTTTGGTTTGTTGTGGGGATTAATGATTTTTAATCTTGACCGATATATTGTCACATCAATGAAAAAGTCAGGTGGATTTTTTCGTCAGTTTTTTATTGCTTTGCCACGTATTTTGGTTGCAATTTTATTAGGTATTGTGATTTCGAAACCGTTAGAATTAAAAATTTTCGAGAAAGAAATTAACAAGCAATTAAATATTATTGTCAATCGAAATAAAGCGGAATTACAAAAAGGAATTGATGCGCGTTATGCTGAATTGGGAACGCCTTTTTCGAATGAACGAAAAGAAATTTATGCAGAAATTGATAAATTAAGAAATGAGTATAATTCAGCTTCTACCGAGTTGGAAAAAGAAGTTGTTGGTACACAAACTGAAACAACAACTGGACGCGAAGGTTATGGACCAAATGCGAAACGAAAAGCAGAATTGAAAAAACAAAAAGCTGCCGAAATCGAAACTTATATTCAACAATCTGCGCCTCGTTTAGCTGAAATTAATAAAGAATTAGATCGATTGAATGTTGCAAAAGAAAAAGAAATTGATGCGGCTAAACCAACCGAAGAGAATTACAATGGTTTTGCTGCACGTATGCAGGCTTTAGACGAATTGTCAGTTAATAATCCAATTTTAGGGATTGCAGCTATTTTTATAGCTCTTGTGTTTATCTCGTTAGAAACTGCGCCAGTTTTAGTGAAATTAATTGCACCAAAAGGACCTTATGATTTTCTCTTAGAAAAACATGAACATTCGTTCAAGATTTTCAGTAAAGAATCCATTCAGATTATGGATATCAAATCTGAAAAACGTGTGAAACATGAGTTAGAAAAAGTATAAATAATTAAAAAAGTAACTTCCGTTTGAAGTTACTTTTTTAATTTTGCATAAGATATGGAAACTTATAAAATAGAAATTTACGGAGAAGACGAAAACCAAATTCAACGAATGGAAGAGGTGATTGCTCCAATAAAAGATATACAGGATTATTTTTGGAAAATTCTTTGGGTTGATGGTGAAAGTGAAACGGACGAATATTCGGTTTTCGAATTGCAAGAAGTGATTGATCAACAAGACGGAATTTTTGTGGAATATGATCAGTTAGAAAGTATGTGTTATAAAATGGAACATGTAACGGAGGCGTTGATTATTGGAGATAGAAAAGAAAATAATTTGCATGTAAATATTGAGGATGAAAATTTATACGACAACGAAGTTGTGTTTGAATTTGTGAAAGATTCACATTGGCAAATTTTGACTTCGGATATCAATATTGTTGATACGTTCAAAGTTTTCTTTCCAAATAGTAAAATCATTGATTAAAAATAAAAGCCACTTTTTAGTGGCTTTCTTATTTATTTTTGATTCAATTTTTGGAAAATTTGTAAGGTTTCTTTTGCTTCTCTTACATCGTGCACACGCAAAATTTTTGCACCTTTTTGTAACGCAACCATATTCAGGACAGAAGTTCCGTTTAAAGCTTCTTGCGGAGTTGTTTCGAATAAATTATAAATCATCGATTTTCTTGAAATTCCTACTAATAAAGGAAAACCTTCAAAACCTAAAACTTCCATTTTACTGAATAATCCGTAATTATGATCCAATGTTTTTGCAAAACCAAAACCAGGATCTAAAATAATATCATTCACTTTTGCAGCTTTTAATTGCGCAATTTTTTTGGAAAAATATTCGTTTACTTCCAGCGTAATATCTGCATATGCAGGATTATTTTGCATTGTTTTTGGCGTTCCTTTCATATGCATTAAAATGTATGGAACTCGAAGTTCTTTGATTGCATCAAACATATTTTCGTCTAACTCCCAACCCGAAACATCATTTATAATAGAAGCACCAACTTTTACAGCTTCACGTGCAACATTTCCTCGAAAAGTATCAATCGAAATAATCAATTCTGGATATTCTTCAATAATTTTTTCGATAATTGGTGCAGTTCTATCAATTTCTTCCTGCTCCGAAATATTTTCTGCTCCAGGTTTTGTCGAATAACCACCAACATCAATCATATCGGCACCTTCGGACAAGTGTTTTTCAACTTTTTCTAAAATCAAATTCATCGATTGATTACTGCCACCATCGTAAAAAGAGTTTGGCGTTGTATTCAAAATTCCCATAATTTTAGGCTCGTTCAAATCAATCAAACGACCATTACAATTAATTGTCATATCTTAGAAGTTCTTTAAGCAATTTCAATTATTTTTGAAATCGAAACGAAATTATGAAAAATACCTCAATTCAATTTAAAGAAATCATCTCTGTTTGTCGAGATTTATATACAAAAAAATTACAAGATTACGGTCCAGCTTGGCGTGTACTGCGTTTGCCGTCTTTAACAGATCAAATTTTTATCAAGGTAAACCGTATTCGTACGTTGCAAGAAGCAGCGGAGCGTTTGGTTGATGAAGACGAAGAAGGAGAATTTGTGGCAATCGTTAATTATTCGATTATGGCATTGATTCAGTTGGAACTTGGTTTTGCAGATCAGCCAGATTTGACAGACGAACAAGCTATCGAATTTTATGATAAATATGCAACAATTGCGCACGATTTGATGATGAAAAAAAATCATGATTACGGTGAAGCTTGGAGAGATATGCGTGTAAGTTCGATCACAGATTTAATTTATCAGAAAGTTTTGCGCACAAAAAGTATCGAAGATAATAAAGGAAAAACAATTGTGTCTGAAGGTTTAGATGCAAATTATTTGGATATGATTAATTATTCGATTTTCGCAATGATTTTAATTAACGAAAAGAAAGCTTCATGAGGTATTTAGTTCAATTTGCCCGAATTATAGTTGGAGTTATTTTTATAATTTCTGGATTTGTAAAAAATGTAGATCCAATTGGGTTAAGTTTCAAATTAGAAGAATATTTTTCGCCAACAGTTCTTAACATTCCATTTTTAGAAGGTTTGAGTTTGCCTTTGGCAACTTTCTTTTCACTTTTTGAAATAGTTTTAGGCGTTTTATTATTGCTTGGAGTTTGGAAAAGATTTACAACAATAGCTTTATTGTTAACGATTATTTTCTTTACATTTTTGACATTTTATTCAGCTTATTTCAACAAAGTAACCGATTGTGGATGTTTTGGTGATGCACTAAAGTTAGAACCTTGGACATCATTTTACAAAGATGTTGTGCTTTTGGTGTTGATCATTATTTTAGTGATTGGTCAAAAATATATCAAACCATTATTTGTCGAAAAAGCGAATTACGTAATCAATTTTATAACAATTTTAGGTTCTGCAATTATTGCTTATATCGGAATTAATCATTTACCAATTATCGATTTTAGATCTTATGCAGTTGGCAAAAATTTGATTGAAGGAATGAAATCTCCGCAAGAGTTAGGTTTGAAACCAACAACGTATAAAACGATTTACACGATGAAAAACAGTGTTGATGGTAAAGTAGTCGAAATTGATGATGCGCAATATATTGCTGATGACAAATGGTACAAACACGGAACGCCTTGGGTAATTGAAGCGGATAAAACACGAACTATTGTCGAGAAAAAAGGGTACGAACCTCCAATTCATGATTTTAGTTTTGATTGTAATGGCATTGATAAAACTTCTGAGATTCTAAATGCTCCGAAAGCGATTGTTTTTGTTGTTCCTTTTGTTGAAAAGGTAAATGAGAAGCAAATTGAAAAATTGAATATTTTAGGAAAAGAAGCTTCTAAATATAAAGGATATAGAGTTGTTTCGGTTTCAAATAATCCGATTAAAGGTTTGGAACTTGAAAATTGTTTTATGGATCAAACAACAATGAAAACAATTATTCGCTCTAATCCAGGTGTGATGATTTTAGAAAAAGGAACGGTGAAAGCGAAATATCATGACAATGATTTTCCTTCGCTTAATCAATTAGAAGATTTATTTTAACAAGTGATTAATTATATTTTAAATAAAATTTTCTACGGATTTTTGACACTTTTTGGTGTAGTAAGTGTAGTTTTTCTATTGTTTTCGGTACTTCCTGGAGACCCTGCGCGTATGATGCTTGATCAAAAAGAAGATCCAGAGCAATTGGCTCAAATTCGAAAAAACTTAGGTTTAGATCAACCTTTATGGAAACAATATGCGTTTTATATTAATGATTTGTCACCGATTTCTTTTCATAATATTGACGAAAACAATACAACATATACTTCATTAAGTTCTGATAAATACAATTACACAAAATTGATAGATTTCGGAACAAATGAAATGGTTTTGAAAACGCCTTATTTGCGTGAATCTTTTCAAAAACAAGGAAAAAGCGTCAGTACAATTATTGGAGAAACTTTACCAAATACAATGGTTTTGGCAATTGCAGCCATCATTATTGCAACGATAATTGGTGTTGCGTTGGGAATTGTTTCTGCTTTGATGAAAGATACATGGATTGACAGAGTTTTGTTGGTCGTAACAAGCTTTGGTATGAGTATTCCGTCTTTCTTTTCGGCAATTATCATTGCCTATATTTTTGCTTTTTTGATGCACGATATTACAGGGCTGAATATGATTGGAAGTCTATATGAAGTGGATGATTTGGGAGAAGGAAAACATTTGATGTTGAAAAATTTAATTCTTCCAGCAATTACATTAGGTTCGCGTCCGTTAGCGGTTTTTACGCAATTAACACGAAATTCGTTGTTAGAAGTTTTGAACCAAGATTATATCCGAACAGCTTTTGCAAAAGGACTTTCTAGAAAAACGGTGATTACAAAACATGCATTACGAAATGCACTTAATCCAGTTGTTACAGCAATTTCGGGTTGGTTTGCGTCGATGTTGGCAGGATCGGTTTTTGTGGAATTTGTTTTTGGTTGGAATGGTTTAGGAAAAGAAATCGTAAATGCATTGAATACATTAGATTTACCAATTGTGATGGGAGCTGTTTTAGTTATTGCGGTGATGTTTATTGTAATTAATATTCTGGTTGATATACTTTACGGAATTCTAGATCCGCGCGTTCGCATAAAATAAATCAGGTATAATTTCGCAAGAAATAATTATCTTGCAATAAATATTAAAACCAAAATCAAATAAAATACACTTTTTTATGCGTGATAGAATAGTAGCAGGAAACTGGAAAATGAACTTAAATTATGAAGAAGCAATTCATTTAGCAACAAACCTTAATGCTTGGGTGGCAGATAATCATCCAATTGCACAAGTTATAATTGCGCCTTCTTCTATTTATTTACAAACATTGTTAGAAGCTGTAGATGAGCAATATGTTAAGATTTCTTCGCAAGATATTTCTGCTCACGAAAAAGGAGCGTATACAGGAGATATTTCAGCAGAACAATTGGATAGTATCGGATTAGATTTCGCTATTATTGGGCATTCTGAGCGTAGAGAATATCAAGGAGAAACAGATATTGTAATTGCTGAGAAATTAAAACAAGCTTTTAAACATCAAATTAATCCAATTCTTTGTGTAGGAGAAAAATTAGAAGAACGTGAAGCTGAGAAACATTTTGAGGTTGTAAAAACCCAATTAATGGATGCTTTAGTTGCTCAAAAACCAGAAGATCTTTCTCGTTTGATTATTGCTTACGAACCAGTTTGGGCAATTGGAACTGGAAAAACAGCTACACCAGAGCAAGCGCAAGAAATTCATGCATTTATTCGTAAAGTTTTGAATGATGAATTTGGCGTAGAAGTCGCGAATGATACAAGTATTTTGTACGGAGGAAGTGTAAATGCACAGAATGCGAACGAAATTTTTGCTCAACCAGATATTGACGGCGGTCTTGTTGGTGGTGCTTCATTAAAATATGATGATTTTGTGCAGATAATTGCTGCATGTAAATAATATAAAAGCTCAACTTATTTGAGCTTTTTTTATGTTTTATATTTTCTAAATTTTGAAAAATAATAAATTTAACTCCTCTGAATCCCTTATAAAATAAGTCAATTAAGAAAACTATAACATTTATTAGGATTAATTAAGAGTTTTCGGAACAGTGTCTGCAAAGTTCTAAAATGTACTAACTATTTAAAAAGTATCATTTTTAAACAAAACACATTTATTATGAAAAAATTGACGCAAGTATTAGGAGTCGTAGCAATAGGGTTAGTTTCTTTCTCTTTTACTACAAAAAATGAAATAAAAGTTCCTACAACAGAAATTACAAATAAAGTTGTAGAAGATGCACCAAAAGTTGTCATTTTAGATATTGTAGATAATATCGCTGTAGAATCAGGAACAAATATCGCATCAGAATTTAAAACAAAGTTAGAATCTTTGAATAAAGAAAATGTTCAGGTTCTTTTATGGAAAGATTTAACGAAAGGATTAAAAGATGAAGAGAAAAGATCAATCATCGATAGTTTAAAACCTGAGTTAATCATGACATTAAATTTTGAAAAAACTGATGATAATACAAATAAAGTTGCCGCAGTTGTTTTTAAACAAAATGTTGCATTTAACGAAACAGTTAAAGTAGCAAAAGAGTTAACAGAAAACTTAAATTCAACAGCTGTTAAAAATGACGGAGTTTATCAAAACGAATCAAATTATATTCAAGATAATGCTGCACCATCAATTTTCTTAAGCGTAAAAGTGAAGAATGAACCAACTTCTAACGCAGAAATTGTTGATAAACTTTCTAATTTCATCGAAACAGCGAAAGTTGAAGATAGCACAACTCCAGTTGAAATAACATCAGAAGTAGTAGTAGATTCAGCGGCAGCTACGGTAGACTCAGCTACAACAACAATAGAAGCGGCGGTACAAGATGTAAAAGCAGCTACGAAAGATGCAAAAACAAAAGTAAAAAAATCTAAAAAATAGAATCCGTTTTTTCGAATATTTCATTTTTATTAATGAAGAAAAAGTAACATTTTGTAATGAAATGTTACTTTTTTTTGTTTTTAATTACAGATAACTTAAGTTTGCTCAAACACTTCCAATTCAATGTCAAAACAAGGTTATATCGCGCGTTATTTCAATATTGTTCGTAAATTATCACAACAAAAATATTGTTCTTATGAAGATTTAGAGCGTTTTTTGGAACGAGAATTTGAAATGCTTCAACTTAATGATGATACATTAGAGTTTAATTTTTCTAAACGTACATTGCAACGCGATATTCGAGAAATCAGAAATATATTGGGAATTGATATAATGTATAGTCGCAGTCAGCGTGGATATTATATTATTCAAGACGATTATAGCTCTGATTTATTTCTGAAAACTTTAGAAGAAATTAATAGTTTTTCTGCTTTGAAATTGACAAATTCGCTCGAATCTATTGTGTATTTGGAAAAAAGAAAGCCAAAACGCGCCGAATTTTTACCAGATATTGTACAAGCAATTCAAGGAAAAAAGAAAATTGAATTTCATTATCAAAAATTTGGAGAGGAAAAAGAAACGATTCGTAAAGTTTCGCCAATTGCAATTAGAGAGCACAATAACCGATGGTATTTGATTGCGGATGATAAAGGAATTGTCAAAAATTTTGGTTTGGAACGAATGAATAGAGTTTCGATTTTTAGAGATAAAATTGACGATAATATCGAGTTTAATTACAATGATAAGTACAAATATTCGTTCGGGATTATTGTTCCAAGTTCAGAAAAACCAGAAAAAATAGTGCTTTCTGTGACCAAAAAACAAGCAGCGTATTTAGAATCTTTGCCTTTGCATGAATCCCAACAAATTTTAGAAATTAAAAACGATGAAGTTTTAATTGGATTAGAATTATTTTTGACCGAAGATTTTATCAGCGAAATTCTTTCTATGAGTCGTTCAGTTACAATTATCGAACCTAAAAAATTGAAAGAAAAAGTCAAAACAATTTTAAAAGAAACGTTGGAGAAATATAATTAGCGAGTTTCGAATTTCGAAACTCACTTTATTTTTTTACATTTCTTCAAATTCTAAATCGAAATTCATTCCCAAAATAGCTTTACCAGTAACTTTTTCTCCATTTTCAGGATTGATTAAGCCAGCCATTTTTCCAGTTTTTTGTTTGGTTAACAAATCCAAAATTTGTTTATCAGTTAATTTTTTACCCATAAACTCGAACGGAATTTTGAATCCACATGCTGCAAAGTTTGCACAACCATAAGCGGCTTTTCCTTTGACTAATTTATGTGTTTTACATTTTGGACAAGTTGCATCTTCCAGATTAATTTCTTCTTTCGGTTTACGTTCCTTTTTAGGTTTTTCAGCTATTTGAACTGAATTCTGATGAGAAGCGATTGGTCTGAAGTAACTATTTTTTACATCAAATGTTAGTTTCGAAACCATTTCAATCAATTCTTGCTTAAATTGTTCTAATTCGTATTCACCTTTTTCAATCAAACGAAGTTTTCGTTCCCAAACACCTGTCAATTCAGGAGATTTTAATAATTCATTTTGAATGGTATCAATCAAATCAATACCAGTTTGTGTGGCGATAATATTACGTTTTTTCTTTTCGATGTATTTTCTACGAAACAAGGTCTCGATAATATTTGCACGCGTTGAAGGTCGACCAATTCCATTTTCTTTCATCAATTCGCGCATTTCTTCATCATCTACTTGTCGTCCAGCAGTTTCCATTCCTCGTAATAGAGTCGCTTCTGTATAATGTTTTGGCGGAGTTGTTTTTCCTTTGTGAATAAATGGTTCGTGAGGACCTTTTTCACCAATCTCAAAAATCGGCATTATCTTTTCCTCATCTTTTTCGTCTTCCTTTTTATCTTTTGCATAGACTTCGCGCCAACCCATTTCGAGAATTTGTTTTCCCGTTGCTTTAAAATTTATAGCAGAAAGTTGACCGTCTTTTCCATTATTTTCAACTTTTCCTTCGACAGTTGTGTTGGCAACTTTACATTCTGGATAAAAAACAGCAATAAAACGTCGTGCAACCAAATCATAGATACGTTTTTCTTCGTTCGATAAACCTTGTGGAAAGATTTCGGTAGGAATAATAGCGTGGTGATCGGTTACTTTTGTATTATCAAAAACTGCTTTTGACATCGGAATTGGTTGCGTCATCAAAGGAGCAATCAAATTTTGATAAGCGGTTAATTTATTTAAAATTCCAGGAACTTTAGGGTGAATATCTTCCGAAAGATAAGTGGTATCAACACGAGGATAGGTCACAAATTTTTTCTCGTAAAGACTTTGTATATATTTTAAGGTATTTTCTGCCGAAAACGCATATTTTTTATTCGCTTCTACTTGTAAAGCAGTTAAATCGAATAGGCGAGGATTTTTTTCACGACCCTCTTTTACATCGAAATCAATGATTTCAAACTCTCGATTTTTGATGAAATCTAAACCTTGTTTGGCTTTTTCTTCAGATTTTAAACGAGGTATTGTCGCATTAAACTCTACTTCTTTGAAAATCGTTTTCAATTCCCAATATTCCTCAATAATAAACGCATTGATTTCTTTTTGACGCTGTACAATCATTGCTAATGTAGGTGTTTGCACACGACCAATAGAAAGAACTGTTTTTGGCGGCGCAAATTTTTTGGTAAATAATCGTGTAGCGTTCATTCCTAGTAACCAATCGCCAATTGCACGCGCTTGTCCTGCAGAAAAAAGATTGAAATATTTTTCTCCATCTTTCAAATTATCAAAACCTTCTTTAATTGCTTCTTCTGTCAACGAAGAAATCCATAAACGCTTCATTGGCGCTTTAGCACGCGCTTTAAGTAAAACCCAACGTTGTATCAATTCTCCTTCCTGTCCAGCATCGCCACAGTTTATAATCTCGTCGACTTGATCGTTCGTGACTAATTTTTCGATGATATGAAATTGTTTCGAGACACCTTTATCTGCAATTAATTTAATTCCGAAACTTTGCGGAATCATTGGCAAATAATTAAGATCCCAGCTTTTCCACTCGGGTGTATAATCTTGCGGTTCTTTTAATGTACACAAGTGTCCGAAAGTCCAAGTGACCTGAAATCCATTTCCTTCATAGTATCCATCGTGCTTTTGATTCGCACCAATTACTTTGGCGATATCTTTAGCAACACTAGGTTTTTCGGCAATACAAACTTTCATAGCATTTATAATTATTGAAGTGCAAAAGTCAAAATAATAATTTAATTCTTAAAAAAAAATATAAATATGTATAATTATTGAATAAATTTGCGATAGGTTATTTTTTGTGGGAAGGCTGATTTTAATAAAATTATACATTGTTTAATATTAGATATATTGTTTTGATTATTTTTTAATTGTCAAATCAGTAAAAAATTCTATTGATTTCAAGTAGATTGAAAATTTAATATGATAACAACGTAAAAAATTTAGAAGAATTAAAAAATTTTCACTTAATTTACACCCACATTAATAAAAATCATAATATTTAAAAGAATTAGTAAATGGAAAAGAATGTAACAGTACCAGCTAAAACTAAAAAGGGAGGTCTTAACCCTGTGATTACTATGATCATTTTAATTGCAATCGCAATGGGGATCTTCAAGTTTGTATTTGGAGCAGAAGGTAATTTCGAAGGAGGAGATGTAGAAAAAGGTAATCCTTTAAACTTTTTAGGAATTATTCATAAAGGAGGGGTGATTATTCCATTCTTAATGTCTTTCTTCTTTATGGTAATCGTTTTCTCAATTGACCGTGTTATCGCTTTAAACAAAGCAAAAGGAACTGGATCTGCTGAGAAGTTTGTAAATGACATTCGTGCTTTATTAAACAAAAATGAAGTTAACAAAGCAATTGAATTATGTGACAAACAAAAAGGAGCTGTAGGTAACGTAGTTAAAGAAGGTTTAACAACTTACAAAGCTTTAGAAAACGACACAACGTTAAACAAAGAGCAAAAATTAGCTCAATTAGGTAAAACGTTAGAAGAAGCGACTACATTAGAAATGCCAACGTTAGAGAAAAACATGACTATTATCTCTACAATTGCTTCTGTAGGTACGTTAATTGCCTTAATGGGTACAGTAATCGGGATGATTAAAGCATTCTTCGCATTAGGTGAAGGAGGAGGATCTCCAGATGCAGCTCAATTATCAGTAGGTATTGCCGAAGCCTTAATTAATACAGGTATGGGTATTGGTGCTTCTGCATTCGCTATTATTATGTATGCTTTTTTAACTTCTAAAATTGATGATTTAACATTCAAAATTGACGAAGTAGGAATGAGTATCCAACAATCTTTCTCTGCTCACAATTAATATTCAATTGACGAAGCCTTAGAAGGATAGTATAAGGACAAAATCAAACAACAAACAATTTAGAATATTAATTAATAATACAGAGAAAATGGCAAGAGTAAAACCAAAAAGAAGAGGTCCTTCGATGGACTTAACAGCTATGTCTGACATGGCTTGGCTTTTGTTAACTTTCTTTATTTTGACATCTAACTTTAGAGAACCTGAAGTTGTTCCTGTCGTAACACCAACATCTGTTTCGAACCAAAAAATGGCTGCTGAAAATATGATGATCATTAAAATTGATGGTGAAGGTAAGTTCTTATTCGGATTAGAAGAAAAAGATCGTATTCCTACATTAGAAAGAATGGGTGATAAGTACGGAGTAAAGTTTACAGATGCTGAAAAGAATGCATTCAAAAGCATAGTAGAGTTTGGTGTACCAATGAATGAAATGAGAAATTATTTGAATCAGTCTGCTGATAAACAACAATCATATCATCCAGGTATTCCATTAGATACGATACCGAACAAAAATCAAGAATTAATTGATTGGGTATTTGAAGCAAAAGAAGTGAACCCAGATATTTTCTTAGCAATTAAAGGTGATCAAAAATCTGAATACAAAAAATTCAAAACTTTGATTCAACAATTGCAAATGAAAAATATGAATAAGTTCCAGTTAATTACATCTCAAGAATAATTATTAAGAAATTAGAAAATGGCACAAATAGAAAGTCACGATGACGGTGGCGGAAAGAAAGTCCGTTCCAAAAAGAATTCGACGAAAGTCGATATGGCTCCTTTGGTTGATTTAGGTTTCTTATTAATTACTTTCTTTATGTTTGCGGCGACATCGATCAAACCAAATGTAATGAACTTGAATATGCCTCCAAAAATTGACAAATTAGATCCAACTGATAAACCAGAAATAAAATTGAATAATTCTATATCAATTTTAATTGGAAAGGATAATAAGTTATTTTGGCATCAACAAGATCAGGCAGGATTAAACGGAGGAACTCTAAATGAAACTGACTACTCTAAAATTCGTGATGTTATTACAGCAGCACAAGGTAGAGCAGATAAAGATAAGTTTACTGTAATTATCAAACCTATGGATGATGCTACGTATGATAATTTAGTAACTATCTTAGATGAAATGGAAATTACAAAGTCTACTCGTTACGGAATCGTACCTGTTGCACCTTTTGAACAAAAAGTGTTCGACGAAAAAGTAGGTAAATAATTAGTTTAATTGTTAAATTTAAAAGAATTAAAATGTCAGAAAATAACAACAAACTAAAATCCTTAGACGAGATTGTATTTGAAGGTAGAAATAAAGCGTATGGAGCTTATGACATGAGAATGTCTGAGAAGAGTACATTATTGAAAGCTTTCATTCGTGGATTTATAGTAATTGCGATTTTAGCTTTTGGTCTTATTGCTTCTGCAACAGGTTTGTTTGAAAGTAAAAAGTCAGAAGACGTAGTCGTAGATGTTCAGCTTGAGGATTTGAATATTCCTGAGCCTCCAAAAGAGGAAGAAGTGGTTGAACCAGAGCCACCAAAGCCAGAGCCAGAACAAAGATATCAAGAAGAAACAGCTCAGGTTAGAGTGGTTATGCCAGAACCTAAAGCTCAGCCTAAAAAAGAAGAGCCTATTGTCGAAGTAAAGGAAATGGCCGATAAAGATTTAGGTTTAGTAGATAGAGAAGGGCCAAAATCAACAACACAAACTGGAGGTGCTAATGAAGTAAATACTAAAAAAGAAGCACCAAAGGATACACCAAGTACTCCTAATCCAGGGAAAGGTACAGAACCTGCAGCTCCATCTACAGTAACTGCTCGTACAGCGGCTGTAATGGCGGTATATCCTGGTTGTGAGAAAGATGCTGCAAAAGGTAAACAAGCTGCAACAGACTGTTTATCTAAAAAGTTATCACAAGATTTACAAGACGAGTTGCAAGATTTTGCGAATGACGCTGCTGGTCAAGGTTTATCTGGTGTAGTAGCTGCTAAACTTTCTTTCCAAATTGACACTGAAGGTAGAATCGTTGGAATTTCTCCAATGGGTGATGCTAAGTTAGGTCCTGAAGCTAAAAAAGCTTTAGAGCGTATTACACAACGTCAACAAAAAAGAGGGAAAACGATCAAACCTGCTCAAACAGAAGATGGTCGTGCTGCGAAGTTGAATTTCAACATTCCAGTTAAAATGCAAATTGAGTAAGACTTAATTTCATATATAAAAAAAGAGGCTAAAATTAATTAGCCTCTTTTTTTGTGTTTAATTTTTAGAACATATCTTTATGTTTTGCAGGTTTTAATTATCAGTTTTGATAAAATTAAAAAGCATCTTCAATTGTATGAAGATGCTTTTTCGATTATAAGAGTTTATTCTTAATTTAAAACGTAAAATCTTTTAATAAACTTGTATATCGTTCAATTCCATGTTCTATTTCGGATAAATAAATATATTCGTCTGGTGTATGAGAACGAGCTGAATCTCCAGGTCCCATTTTTACCGTTTCGAAATTCATCATTGCTTGATCCGACATTGTTGGCGAACCATATGTTGTACAACCTAATTCGATTCCTTTTTGTACAATTGGATGATTTTCTGAAATACGTGAAGAATTTAAACGCAACGAACGTGCTTTAATTTCTGCTTTTGGTAAACAACTTGAAATAATATCAACAACTTCTTGATTTGAGTACAATTCGTTTACACGACAATCTACAACCAAACGACATTCATCTGGCACAACATTGTGTTGCTTTCCTGCTTCAATTTGTGTAACCGTCATTTTAACTGGTCCTAACATATCCGAAACTCTTTCGAATTGATACGTTTTGAACCAATTCATCACATCAATCGCTTCGTAAATTGCATTTACACCTTCGTTTCTTGCAGCATGTCCAGTTTTCCCTTTTACAATTACGTCCATTACAACCAAACCACGTTCTGCAATTGCCATGTCCATTTGCGTAGGTTCACCTACAATTCCCAAATCGATTTTTGGTAAATTAGGTAAAATACTTGCAACATTTAATTGTCCTGAACTTTCTTCTTCAGCTGTGACTGCGACAATTAGATTAAATGGTAAATCATCATTCAAAAAATTGATATAAGTGGCTAATAAACTTACCGCAGAAGCTCCTGCATCGTTACTTCCTAAACCTACTAATTTATCACCTTCGATTGTAGCTTTTAATGGATCATATGTCCAAGAAGAGCCAAATTTTACAGTGTCGTGATGAGAGTTTAATAAAATTGTTTTTTTGTTCTCATCAAAATTTGGATGAATACTCCAAACATTGTTATTCTGACGATGAGCCGTAGCACCATGATCAGTTAAAAACTTGAAAATAATATCGGCCGTTTTATCTTCTTCGCTCGAAAAAGATTGAGTTTCGATTAATTGACACAACAAATCGACAGCTTTCTTTTTGAGAACAGTTAATTCTAACATAAAATTGTTTTAATCTCTGAGTTAATGTTGCGCGCGTGCACCAAACATACATTTTTTACACCCGCATTGATTACTTTGAATGAATTGTCTAATTTTGGAATCATTCCTTCGAAAATTACACCTTCTTCTTTTAACTGCAAATATAAAGTTTCGTTAATTTTTGGAATCAATGTTGTGTCATCATTTACATCACGAAGTACGCCAATTCTATCAAAACAGAAATTTAATTCTACTTCATTTTCTTGTGACATAGCAACCGCAATTGTAGAGGCAATAGTATCTGCATTAGTATTCAACAATTGTCCATTTCCATCATGTGTAATCGCACAAACTACTGATGTGATATTGTTATCAATTAATAATTGAAATAATTCTTTGTTGACACTTTCATCATTCAAATCTCCAACAAAACCATAATCAATAGTTTTTACAGGACGCTTAGAACCTTTGATTGCATTACCATCTGCACCAGATAAACCTAATGCATTGCATCCAAATTCTTGTAATTTAGAAACGATAGATTTGTTCAAATTTCCAGCATATAATCCTGTCACAACATCCAATGTTGGTTTGTCTGTAATGCGACGACCTTCGATCATTTTTGGTTCGATTCCCAATTGATTTAACATCTTCGAAGCACCTTTTCCTCCTCCATGAACCAAAATTTTAGGTTCTTTAATTTCGGAAAACGTTTGTAGGAATTGTTCTAAGTCTTGCTCGTTATCGATAATTCCGCCTCCTATTTTAATAATTTTCAACATTTTAATAAATATGTAAATTTTGTTTGCTTTTTTTTGGTGATACAAAAATATAATATTTAACTTTGCATCTCAGTATAATAACTGAATATCTTGTTGATTAATGGAAGAAATTACTGAAATTGTTCTTCTCAATTATGAGAGTGGCTTTCGTAATGAAAGCGCACCTTTTGGTTCTCATATTTTACTTAAGTGTGATGACAAAAGGTCATCTTTTTTCAATTCCTCTTTATTAATCGACTTTCCCTTAAATTATGTATGTTAGAATAGCAAATGCAGATGATGCCAAGTACACAGAATTGTTGTGCGAATGGTACGAAGAATCAGCTCGTATGAGAAAAACGGGTATTGCTAAACGAAATCCAGTTTATCTTGAACGCAAAATGCGTAATGGAAATGCTGTGATTGCTTTTGATGATGATGATCAAATAGCAGGGTTTAGCTACATAGAAACGTACGAAGAAGAAAAATTCGTCGTAAACTCAGGTTTAATTGTTCGTACAGATTTAAGGAGTTCAGGAATTGGACGCGAAATAAAACACGCTGTTTTTGAATTGTCACGTACAAAATTCCCGAAATCAAAAATCTTTAGTATTACAACTTCTTTAGCTGTAATGCGTATGAACACAAAATTAGGATACAAGCCAGTAACATTTTCGGAATTAACACAATCGGATGAATTTTGGAATGGATGTAAAAGTTGTAAAAACTATCACATCTTGATGGAAAATGATCGCGAGCGTTGTATTTGCACGGGATTGGTTTATGATAACCTTGATGACGAGTACGCTAAGCGTGCATTGGCAAATCAATCAAAAAAAGAAAATGAATAAATATACGAACTAAGGTTTTTTTTTGTCTAAAATGAGTATATTTGCATAAAATTTCGAATAAATATTCAAAATGAGTAATAAAAAATACAGATTCCAGATTATAAAAGATTTAATAACAGATCAAGAAATAAGTAATCAAGACGAATTATTAAAAAAATTAATTGATTTAGAGATCACAGTTACTCAAGCAACTTTATCGAGAGATTTGCGCGAATTGAAAGTTTCAAAAGTTCCTAATAGTTCGGGACAATACATTTATCGCCTTACAGAAAGTGCTGTTCCAACGGCAACCGTTACACATAACGAAAATGCAAGTTTGATTTTCTCTAAAAATTTGGGAGTTATCAAAACAAAACCAGGTTATGCAAACAGAATCGCTTTTGAGATTGACAACACACATTTCAATACAATAATTGGAACAATTGCTGGAGACGATACGGTATTAATCGTAATGAAAGAAGAGAGTAGTCGTGAAGAGGTTACCAATGAATTAAGAAGAATTATTCCCAATATAAACAAATAAACAAATAATGAGCAACAAAGCAGTTTTAGCTTACAGTGGAGGTTTAGATACATCGTACTGTTTGGTTAACTTAACAAAAGATCAAGGAATGGAAGTGCATACAGTAATTGTAAATACTGGTGGATTTTCGGCAGAAGAGTTAAAAGATATCGAAGAACGTGCCTACGAATTAGGATCTTCTAAACACGTTACAATTGATATTACAGACAAATATTACAACGATTGTGTTCGCTACTTAATCTACGGAAACATCTTGAAAAATAACACTTACCCATTATCAGTAAGTGCAGAACGAATGTTTCAGTCAATTGCAATTGCTCAGTATGCAAAAGATGTAGATGCAGAATACATTGTACATGGATCTACAGGAGCAGGAAATGATCAAATTCGTTTTGATGTTGCTTTTGCAGTTATCTCACCACAATCTAAAATCATTACACCAATTCGCGACGAAAAATTATCTCGTCAACAAGAGGTTGAATATTTACAAGCAAATGGTGTAAACTATAGTTGGGAAAAAGCTAAATACTCTATTAACAGAGGAATTTGGGGAACATCTGTTGGTGGAGTTGAAACATTAACATCTAACCAAGCGTTGCCAGAAGATGCTTATCCAACACAATTATCAAGAACAGAATCATCTGTTATCGAAATTGAATTTGAGAAAGGTATTCCAACTGCTTTAGATGGAGAAAAATTATCTCCAGTAGCTTTAATTCAAAAATTAAACGAAATCGGTGGTGAATACGCAATTGGTCGCGACATCCACGTAGGAGATACAATTTTAGGTATCAAAGGACGTGTAGGTTTCGAAGCGCCAGCAGCTTATTTACTAATCAAAGCACACCACTTATTAGAAAAACATACACTTACAAGATGGCAATTGTTGCACAAAGATTCGTTATCAAACTGGTACGGAACCTTATTGCACGAAGCACAATACTTGGATCCAGTAATGCGTGATATTGAAGCATTCTTAGAATCTTCTCAAAATCATGTAACAGGAAAAGTGAAAGTACAATTAAATCCTTATCATTTCTCAATGATTGGAATAGAATCGCCTTATGATATGATGCAATCTAAAGTCGCTACTTATGGAGAAGAAAACGAAGCTTGGGACAGTAGAGATGCAAGAGGTTTCATCAAAATATTCGGTAATCAATTAAAGATTGTTCATAGTTTCGATTAATTGATTCTTTAAAGTGGATTCCAACGAGCCCACTTTATTTTAGAAATATAGTATAGGTATTATACCTTAAAAAAACACGCGCAAAACATAACAAATGACAAACAAAATTAACGTAAGCATTGTAGGAGGTGCTGGCTACACAGCAGGCGAACTGCTAAGAATATTGATACATCATCCGATGGTTAATATTTCGTCTGTGTACAGTACATCAAATGCAGGCAACCCCGTTACCAAAGTGCACGACGATTTGTTTGGAGAAACTGACATCTTATTTTCGGATAAAATAGACGAAAATGCTGATGTCGTTTTTTTATGCCTTGGTCACGGAAAATCGGCAGAGTTTTTACAGAACAATAAATACTCAGCCAACACAAAAATTATTGATTTGAGTAACGATTTTCGATTAAATGCGAACCACATTTTCGAAGATAGAACGTTTGTTTACGGTTTACCAGAATTAGATCGCGAAGCAATCAAAACAGCTCAAAATATTGCAAATCCAGGTTGTTTTGCAACAGCTATTCAATTAGCATTGTTACCATTGGCAGCGAAAAATGAAATCAAAAATGATATTCATATCAATGCTGTAACGGGTTCTACAGGTGCTGGACAAAGTTTATCAGCTTCTACGCACTTTAGTTGGCGAAACAATAACGTTTCTTTCTACAAAGAATTTACGCATCAACACGAAGGAGAAATTTACCAAACATTGAATCAATTAGAAAAAGATTTCAATAACAAAGTATATTTCTTACCAATGCGAGGAGATTTTGCGCGCGGAATTTTAGCAGGTGTTTATTTAAAATCTGATTTATCAGAAGAAGAAGCAAAAAATATCTTCAACGAATATTACAAAAACGAACCTTTTACACATGTTTCTGACGCACCAATTGCATTGAAACAAGTCGTAAATACCAACAAATGTTTTTTACATATCCAGAAACAAGACGATGTATTGTTAATCACTTCTATCATCGATAATCTAACAAAAGGAGCTTCTGGACAAGCCGTAGAAAACATGAACTTGATGTTCGGTTGGGAAGAAAACTTAGGACTTAATCTTAAAACGGTGGCGTTTTAAAAAGTTGTGAGTATTGAGTTATAAGTTTTGAGTATGCAAGATTATAGAAAATTACAAGTTTGGAATCGTTCACATCTCTTGGTTTTAGATTTATATAAAATTGTAAATCAATTTCCAAAAGAAGAACAATTTGGATTAATTTCTCAAATTAAAAGAGCATCATCTTCTATACCAGCAAATATTGCAGAAGGTTGTGGAAGAAACTCAAATAAAGACTTTGCTCAATTTTTAAATATTTCTTTAGGCTCTTTGAATGAAGTCACATATTTTATTTTGCTAGCTAAAGATTTGAATTATATAAATATTGAAGAATATTCAAAATTAACAGATGAGTGTAATGAAATTAAAGCAATGCTAATTGGATTAATAAATAAAATTAGAACAATAGCTTAACTCATTACTCAAAACTCATCACTTAAAACTTATTAAATGAAACTATTTGACGTATATCCATTAATGAATGTAACTCCGGTTAAAGCTAAAGATTGTATTCTTTGGGACGAAAACGGAAAAGAATATTTGGACCTTTATGGAGGTCACGCAGTGATTTCTATCGGTCACTCGCATCCATATTATGTTGAGAAATTAACAGAACAAATTAATAATATCGGGTTTTATTCAAACTCAGTAAATATTCCGATTCAACAAGAATTGGCAGAAAAATTAGGTAAAGCATCAGGTTACGAAGATTATACTTTATTCTTGATTAACTCTGGAGCAGAAGCTAATGAAAATGCAGTAAAACTAGCCTCTTTTCACACAGGAAAAGACCGTGTAATTGCGTTCAAAGATGCGTTTCATGGACGAACTTCAGGAACAGTTGCGCTAACAGATAATCCAAAAATTGTAGCTCCATTTAATTCTCATCACAAAGTATCTTTCGTAGAATATAACATTGATGAAGTGAAAGAAGTAATTGCTGGAGGAGATGTTGCAGCGGTAATTTACGAACCAATTCAAGGAGTTGGAGGAATCATTTTACCTTCTGACGAGTTTGTACAAGAATTAAGAAAAGTTTGTACAGAAAATGGAGTGGTTTTAATTGCAGATGAAATTCAATGTGGTTACGGACGCTCAGGGAAATTCTTTGCACATCAACATTCTGGTATCAAAGCAGATTTGATTACGATGGCAAAAGGAATGGGGAATGGATTTCCAATCGGAGGAGTTTTAATCTCTCCAGAATTTAAAGCTTCTTACGGATTATTAGGAACAACTTTTGGAGGAAATCATTTAGCTTGTGCTGCAGCGGTAGCCGTTTTAGATGTGATTGAGCAAGAAAACTTAATCGAAAATGCAAAAGAAATTGGAGAATATGTTGGAATCCAATTAAATAAATTTCCAAAAATTAAAGAAGTTCGTGGTCGAGGATCAATGATTGGAATCGAGTTTGATTTCCCAATCGGCGAATTAAAAAATAACTTAGTTACAAAACACAATATTTTTGTAGGCTACGCAGGTACAAACGTTATTCGTTTATTACCACCTTTAACAGTAACAAAACAATACATAGATAAATTCATATCAGCTTTAGAAACTGAAATTAACATTATCATCAATGGATAAGACAGTAAAATTAGTATTCCAAGACGGATTAGAAATCGAAGGAAAATCTTTCGGTGCGTATACTTCTGCCGCAGGAGAAGTAGTATTCAACACAGCTTTGGTTGGATATAATGAAAGTTTGACTGACCCTTCTTACAAAGGGCAGATTATGGTGATGACAGCTCCAATGATCGGAAACTATGGTGTTCCAGATGATAAAGCAATGATTAATGAAATTGAAGCTTGGATGGAATCGAACCAAATTCAAGTAACTGGTTTGGTTGTTTCTTATTATGCTGATGATTATTCGCATTGGAACGCTATTCAAAAATTAGGAGCTTGGTTAGAAAGTCAAAATATCCCTGGTATTTATGGCGTAGATACACGTATGATTACAAAAAAATTACGTGAGCAAGGTTCTACTTTAGGAAAAATTGTAGCTGATACAGATGTCGCATATTACGATCCGAACGAAGATAATTTAGTAGATCAAGTTTCTTGTAAAGAAGTGATTCGTTACAACGAAGGTGCTGATGTCAAAATTGTTTTGATTGATTGTGGAGTGAAAAATAACATCATCCGTTGTTTTGTAAATCGTGATGTTGAGGTAATTCGAGTTCCTTGGGATTATGATTATTCAACATTAGAATATGATGGATTATTTATCTCGAATGGACCTGGTGATCCAGCTTTATGTGTTCCTACGATTAATAATATCAAAGAATCTTTGAAAGGAGATAAACCAATTTTCGGAATTTGTTTAGGAAATCAATTGGTAAGTTTAGCAGCTGGTGCATCTACTTTTAAATTAAAATACGGACACCGTTCGCACAATCAACCTGTACAATTAGTAGGAACAAAAAGATGTTTCATTACATCTCAAAACCACGGTTTCGCAGTAGATGATTCGAAATTACCAGAAGGATTTAAAACATTCTTTACGAACTTAAATGATGGAACATGTGAAGGAATTCGTCACGAATCAAAACCAATTTTTACAGTTCAATTCCACCCAGAAGCAATGGGAGGACCAGTTGATACAGAATATTTATTTGATGAGTTCATCGAAGAAGTAAAAAAATATAAAAACGCTAACGCATAATCAGAATCACGATGTTAAAAAAAGATATTAAAAAAGTATTAGTATTAGGATCAGGAGCATTAAAAATTGGTCAAGCTGGTGAGTTTGATTATTCTGGTTCGCAAGCGTTAAAAGCGTTAAAAGAAGAAGGAATTAAAACAGTTTTAATTAATCCAAATATTGCAACTGTTCAAACTTCTGAAGGAATTGCAGACGAAGTTTACTTCTTACCTGTAACGCCTTACTTTGTGGAAGAAGTCATTAAAAAAGAAAAACCAGACGGAGTTTTAGTTGCCTTTGGAGGACAAACAGCTTTAAACTGTGCGGTTGAATTAAATAAAGAAAATATATTCGAGAAATATGGTGTTGAGGTTTTAGGAACTCAAATTCCAGTAATTGAAGCAACGGAAGATCGTGATATTTTCATCGAAAAATTAGACCAAATTGGTGTTTTAACTGCTCGTTCAGAAGCAGTAGAAACTGTAGAAGACGCAATGGCAGCTGGTAAACGCATCGGTTTCCCATTAATCATTCGTGCGGCGTACGCTTTAGGAGGTTTAGGTTCTGGTTTCGCAAATAACGAAGAAGAATTATTAGATTTAGTTGAAAAAGCATTCAATTATTCTTCTCAAGTTTTAGTGGAAGAGTCATTAAAAGGATGGAAAGAAATTGAGTACGAAGTAGTTCGTGATTCTTACGATAACTGTATCACAGTTTGTAACATGGAGAACTTCGATCCGATTGGAGTTCATACTGGAGAGTCAATCGTTATTGCACCTTCTCAAACTTTATCAAATTCAGAATATCATAAATTACGTGAAGTTGCCATTCGCACAATTCGCCATCTTGGTGTAGTTGGAGAATGTAACATTCAATATGCTTTCGATACTGTTTCAGAAGAATATCGTGTAATCGAAGTTAACGCTCGCTTATCTCGTTCGTCAGCTTTGGCGTCAAAAGCAACAGGTTATCCTTTAGCTTTCGTGGCTGCTAAATTAGCTTTAGGTTATTCTTTAGATGAGTTAAAAAATAGTGTAACGCAAACGACATCTGCGATGTTCGAGCCAGCGTTGGATTACTGTGTAGTGAAATTGCCTCGTTGGGATTTAAATAAATTTTACGGAGTTCGTCGTAACATTGGTTCTGCAATGAAATCTGTTGGAGAAGTAATGGCAGTTGGACGTTCTTTTGAAGAAGCAATTCAGAAAGGAGTTCGTATGTTAGATATTGGACATAGAGGTTTCGTAGCAAATGGATTCAAAATTCCAGAAGGTGAATCGTTGGATACATGGTTAGCTGAGCCAAATGACGAGCGTTTATACGCGATTACTGAAGCTTTCAAAGCGGGATATTCGATTGAAAAAATTCACGATTTAACAAAAATCGATTTATGGTTTTTACAACGTTTAGAAAGAATTTTTAATGTATCAAAAGAATTTGAAGCATTAGAAAGATTTGAACAAGTTGAAGCAGATTTAGTAAAACGTGCAAAATTATTAGGATTCTCGGATCAACAAATTGCAGTTTTAGTAAAAGGAGATCAAAACGTACACAGAAACGAATTAACAGTTCGTGAATTACGTAAAAACTTCGGAATTAAACCTGTTGTAAAACAAATTGATACGTTAGCAGCAGAATTCCCAGCACAAACAAATTATTTATATGTAACCTATCACGGAACTGAAAATGATTTGGAGCCAGAAACTGAGAAAGCAGTTTGTATTTTAGGATCTGGAGTTTATCGTATTGGTTCGTCTGTAGAGTTTGACTGGTGTTCTGTAAATGCAGCGCATACAGCATCAAAAAATGGTTACAAAACAATTATCATCAACTATAATCCAGAAACGGTTTCGACAGATTATGATGAGTCAGATCGTTTATACTTCGAAGAATTGTCTTTTGAACGTGTAATGGATATTTTAGATTTTGAACAACCTAAAGGAACAATTATTTCGACAGGAGGTCAAATTCCGAATAACTTAGCGATGAAATTGTACGATCAATCAATTAATATTTTAGGAACTTCTCCTTTAAGAATTGATGATGCAGAAAATCGTCACAAATTCTCAGAAATATTAGATGAATTAGGAATCGATCAACCACGTTGGAAAGAGCTTTCTTCTTTAGAAGCGATTCACAAATTTGTGGAAGAAGTTAATTTCCCAGTGTTAATTCGTCCTTCTTATGTCTTATCTGGAGCTGCGATGAACGTAGTTTCGAATACACATGAGCTAGATGCTTTCTTGAAATTAGCGAAAGAAGTTTCTCCTGATTATCCAGTTGTAGTTTCAGAATTCGTACAAGGAGCAAAAGAAATTGAGTTGGATGCAGTTTGTCAAAATGGAGAAATTGTAGATTACGCAGTTTCTGAACACGTAGAATTTGCGGGAGTTCACTCAGGAGATGCAACAATGTATTATCCACCACAAAAAGTGTACATCGAAACAATTCGTCAAATGCGTAAAGTTGCAGCGAAAATTGCAAAACGTTTCGAAATTTCTGGACCAATGAACATTCAGTTTTTATCAAAAAATAATACAGTTCGTGTTATCGAAACTAATATTCGTGCTTCTCGTTCGTTTCCATTCGTATCGAAAGTTGCAGGAAATAATTTAATCGAAAAAGCAACAAAAGTTTTATTAGGATTAGAAGTAGAAAAAGGACATTCAGAAGTCGTTTACGATTTAGATTATGTAGGAGTGAAAGCTTCTCAGTTCTCATTTACACGTTTAGCAGGAGCTGACCCAGTTTTATCAGTTGACATGTCTTCGACAGGAGAAGTAGGGTGTATCGGTGATACAGCAGAAGAAGCTTTATTAAAATCAATGTTATCTGTTGGATATGAAATTCCTGAGAAAACCGTTTTAATTTCTGGTGGACCAATTGCTTCTAAAGTTGCTTTATTAGAGCCTGCGAAACAATTAATCGCAAAAGGTTACAAAATTTATGCAACAGAAGGAACGCACAAATTTTTTACAGAAAATGATGTGTATTCTACGCTTGTTTACTGGCCTTCTGATAAAAAAGAGCCAAATGTAATGTCTTATTTACATGACAAGAAAATTGATATGGTGATCAACATTCCGAAAAACTTAACAAAAGCGGAATTAGACAACGATTATCAAATTCGTCGTACAGCTGTAGATTTCAATATTCCGTTGGTAACAAATGCACGTTTAGCTTCGGCTTTCATTAATGCATTTACAAAATTATCGATGGATGATTTAAAAATCAAAACTTGGAATGAATACCGTAATAAATAGAAATTAGAATCTAGATATTAGAAGTTAGAAAGCCTCGCATTTGCGAGGCTTTTTTTATGTTATTTTTTTGAATTTGTCATTCCGACAAAAGAAGGAATCTAAATTTAATGCGAAGCTGAAACGAGTTCAACTTAAGTTATCCTGAACTTGTTTCAGGAACACATCATACGTGATTGCCTAATAATCTTGATTAAACATGAAGAAATGAATACACAATAATTCCAATAACAATTATTGAGAAAATAAACGTATTAATTCCTAAAAGTATAGCACCTTTAATTGTTGTAATGATAAATCCTTGGTTATAGAGTTTTTTCAACGCAAGGAAAAAGTAAACAATAATATATAAAACAATCAATGTATTAATCAAAGCTATTATGGCTGATACAGCATTACTATCAATATAATTTGAAAGTTTATTCAAAAGAAAAATTACCAAAATTGATAAAAGAATTACCGTAAAATAATGCAGTGTAAAAATTCCGTGATCAAAATACCACCATTTCTTTTTGTTGTAAAAAATCCATAAGAAGAAAGCAAACAAAGGCATGTATACAAACAAAACTTTCGGAATGACATGCAAAGATTTCTCAACAATAGCTTCTCCTAATTGATCGTCAGAAACCTTTCTTTTTCTCAACTCTTGGTATTTTTCAATAAAGGGAGATAATATTGGAACGTTATTTTTTACTTTAGATTGCAAGTTTTCAATAGATTCCTCGTTCAAATCTTCTAAAGAGTTTGCATTTTTATTTTTTTCAACTTCAGATTTTATTTTTGCACTTTGCTCGACAGTTGTCAATCCTTTGTTCTGTAAAGTGTCTATTGTAGCATTAAGTGCTTTTTGAATTTTTTCAGTATTTTCTATTGATATAGGTTCATTGGAACTATCATTATATTCAGTTTTATGAGAAGGAAATATAGAAATAAGGAAAAACGTTACAAAACTGACAAAAATGTACATTTTAACAGGATTAACAGAACTATTTCGTTTACCACTCAAATATTCTTTGGTTAAAACTCCAGGTTTCAAAAATAGTTTTTTGATTGTTTGCCAAAAACTTCCATCGTAATGAACAAAATCTTCGATAAAGTGAGTAAATAAAAAGTGAAACGGTTGACGTGTTTCTACATTTTCTTGTCCGCAATGTTTGCAATAATGTTCTTCTACGTAATGTCCACAATTTTGGCAATTATGATCTTCTCTTAGTTTTCCGTGACTCATGTGTTAATTAAATAGTTATAAAGCTATAAAAAGATTATTTATTTTGAAAAACACACGTTTGAAAAAATTGAAATTATTTTAAAATTTAGAATGAAATTTATTAAGTATACAGAATATTGTATTTTAGTAGAAATCTATTAGGAAATTTTATGTTTAAATCTTTACAGCTTAAAACTGATGTAACAAAACAATATCAAACAGAATGCGAGGAAAATAATTTGAATAATCTTTCTAAAATTAACATTTTTATCGGACCTAATAATTCTGGAAAAAGTCGTTTTTTGAGAGATTTGTTCTCAATTGAAGAAATCAGATATAATCTAATTCAATTAAAATTAATTGAGTTAAGCGAAATTTATGATGAAGTATCAATTAATATAAAAAATCTGAAGATAAATTATCCATATGAAGTTGATAATAGGCTTAATGTAGATAATTTTTATATTAAAGATGAATATGATAAAGAAGAATTAGTGATTTTGTTCGATGAATACAATAAAATTGATTTAAATAAACAATATTCAAGTTATCATGGAATTAATAAAGATATATATAATAATTTAAAATCTTTAAAGGATAATTTTAATAAAGTTGATTTTAATAATAATCTTTTAAAATTAGATTTTTCAAACAAAGCAATATATATTCCAATTCTTCGTGGTTTAAGAAGCATTAATTATCAAAATGAGGAATTTACGAGAGAAGATTTTTATTTTGAAAGAACAAAAAATGATTATTTTAAAGATGCGAAACTTGAGTTTAATACAGATGAATCTATTAAATCTATTTTTACAGGTTTATCTTTTTATGATGATGTTCAAGAATTATTACTTGGAAATTACGAGCAAAGAAAGTTAGTAAAAGATTTTGAAATATTTTTGAGTCAAACATTCTTCCAGAATAAGAAGATTACCATTATTCCAAGATTAAAAGAAAAAGATGTTTACATTAATATCGAAGGTGAAGAAGATAGACCAATATATAATTTAGGGGAAGGCGTACAAGCAATTATTATTCTTACTTATCCTTTATTTTTTAATAAAGGAAAAAACCTTAAGATTTATATTGAAGAACCTGATGTTTATTTACATCCAGGTTTCCAACGTATTTTAATTGAAACTTTATTGAACACGAAAGGTTTTGAAGAGTTTCAATATTTCTTTACAACTCATTCTAATCATTTTTTGGATATGACATTAGATTATAAAGAAATTTCTGTTTACAAATTTACTAAGGAAAAAGAACAATTTTTTATACATAATATTGATAATCCAGATATAACTTTATTAGAACATTTAGGTGTTAAAAATTCATCTGTTTTTCTAACGAATTGTACAATTTGGGTAGAAGGAATAACAGATAGAATTTATATCAGAAAGTATTTAGAACTTTATCAAGAAAGTTTATCAAAAGAATCTAAAAAATATTTTGAAGATATTCATTACTCTTTTGTAGAATATGGAGGAAATAATATTACACATTGGAGTTTTTTAGATACTTCTGGTATTAATGTAGAGCGTTTGTGTGGTAAATTATTTCTTTTAACAGATAGCGATAATGCTAAATCAGGCGCTAAATATGAAAGGTTTACTAAACTTCAACAAAAATTAGGAGATCAATATTATTGTCTGCAAGCTAAAGAAATAGAAAATTTATTAACTAAAGAAATTTTATTAGAAACTTTAAAATTAATTGATAAAACGAAAGATAAAGAAAGTATAAAATTTAAGGATAAAGCAAAGTTTAATCCTAACACTGCAATAGGTACTTTTATAGATAATCATATTGAAGGACTAAATAAAATGTATAAAAATGAGAGTGGAACAATAAAAGAAAAAGTCCAATTTGCTCAAGGTGTAGTGAATGTTCTTTTAGACTTTAATCAACTTACAGATGAAGCTCAAAAATTAACAATGAAAATTTATAATTTTATCAAAGAAAATAATTAAAACAAAAAATCCACTTCTCTCGAAGTGGATTTTATATTTCTCGTAAAAATAATTTTCTTAAAACTCAGCAAAAAAAGCTTCTACTTTTTCTACGCCGTTTGCGTCTAAGGCTTCAACCAATTCTTTTTTGATTTCTGTTAATTCTTTCTTTTTCGCTTTTTTCAAAACTGGTTTTGCAGTTTCCAAAAAGTTTTCGATTTGTTCTAAACCACGAGAACTTAAGAATTTTTCGTCTGTTTTTTTCAATTTAGCGTAAACTTGTACCAACATTCTACATTGTTCCAAAGCCAAAACGTATTCTTTTACAGTTTCTAACGTAATCATATAATGCAACATCAATTGTACTGAAGGCATATTACGTTGATGACCAAATTTCGTGTATTTTTCTAATGCAATTCCAAAAGATTCTTTACTACGTTCGATATTTTTATTTAAAGCTGCAGAAATGACAACATTAAACCAATCGTCTGAATTATCAGAGTTTTGAGCGATATCGAAAAATGCATTATCCGCATTCTCAAAATCTTGTAAACTATAATATGATAAAGCAATTAATTTCTTAGCATCGTACAATTGTTTTGGGTCTTTCGCATCCAATAAACCTTCACAAATTTTGATACACATCTCGAAATTGCTGTTTCCAAATAAATCTCTCGCAGTGTTCAACAACGAATTAGTCGCATTCTGTTCCAACGCTTGCTCGTACATAAATTGACGTGCTCTCAAAACATCCTCGTATGTGATATAATCGTAATTGATTTTCATTTTTTTCGTCTCTTTGTTAATTCGCAACTAAATTAATTAAATCTTTAAGAAAGTACTTAATTATTTATCTTTTTTTAATAAATGTCGAATCACCGTTTCTGCCGCATGCAACCCGAATAAACCAGGCATCCACGAATTAGTTCCGTAAAACGATTTTTTATAATTTTTTCCATCCGTTAATTTAACCGAAGATTCATCAGGAACTTCTGTCGAAAAAACAGCTTTTACACCTTTATTAATTCCTTCTTTTTTTAATCGTTTTCTAACATTTTTTGCCAAAGGACAAACATCTGTTTTACTAATATCACGCACTTGTACTTTGCTTGCCAAATATTTTCCTCCAGCGCCCATATTGCTGATTACTTTAATTTTTTTGCGTTTTGCAGCTAAAATCAAATTAATTTTTGGTGTAACAGAATCGATGCAATCTAACACATAATCAAAATCTGGTGTGACGATTTCGTGTGTACGTTCTGGACTCAAAAATTCGTTGATACGCGTTAATTCTAATTCAGGATTAATGTCCATTAAACGATCGCCAACGATGTCTACTTTGTTCATTCCAACAGTTGAGTGTAAAGCGGGTAATTGTCGATTAATATTTGTAATATCAACAGTATCACCATCAACAATTGTCATTTTTCCAACTCCTGCGCGTGCGATAAATTCTGCGGCAAAAGAGCCAACTCCACCTAAACCAACAACTAAAATGTTCGAATTTTTTAGGATTTCTAAACCTTCTTCTTTGAATAATAATTCAGCTCTTTCTTGCCAAACTGCCATTGAAATGTATTTTAATTATGATTGAACTTCGTAACCGAAAACTGCTTTCCAATTTTTCGCTTGTTGAAGTTGTAATTCCTCGATTGTAATTTTTCTCAAATCCGCTGCAAAAGTATAAATTTCTTCAATAGAAATTTCGCTTGCATCATTCTCCAAAAAGAATTGATTCGCAGAAAGATTTGCAAATATAATTTGTAAGTTTTTGTTTGATAGAAGATTTTTACCAAAAGATGCAAAACAATTTTGCGCAATAATTTGATTGAGTAACTGTTCATTCTTATTGAAACCATGAAAAATAAACGGAATCGTCAATTTCATTTGTTTTCGAATCTGTAAAATTTCTTGATAAGCACGAACCGAATGTATAATGACTGGAAGTTGATATTGCATCGCAATTTCTAACTGTTTTTTAAAAACGTTGATTTGTAATTCAAAATCTGTTTCGCACAATTTATCTAATCCAATTTCACCGATTGCTAAACAGTTTTTATTCGAAATAGTTTGATTAATAATTTCGATTTCTTCCTTTATTGATGAGGTTTTGATGTAAGCTGGATGAATCCCAATTGAAAATAATTTAGCTTCATTATTCAACTCATTTGGAAACTGATTATACAGTTCCAAAACATCTGTTTGATCGGATAAATGATGTGTATGCGCGTTGAGAAACATAGTTCAAATTTAATCTTTTTCAATGATTTTTCGAAATGTTAAAATAGGAATAGAATTTGCTATAGGAATTTGAATGAATTCAGATCATATTTTAAGTCCAAAAATGTTGAAGTTTTTGCCATGGCTTGGTGCGATGGCAATTTTTATGCAAGCTTTGGACGCTACAATTTTAAATACATCTTTACCTACAATTGCAAAAGAATTAGGAAAATCGCCTTTAGAAATTCAGTCGATTATTGTTGCGTATACGTTAACAATCGCTTTGTTAATTCCTTTGAGTGGTTGGCTTTCGGATAAATACGGAACGAAAAAAGTTTTTCAATCTGCTATACTGATTTTTACACTTGGATCCACACTTTGCGCATTTGCCACAACTTTACCTTTTTTAGTCATTTCACGCGTTATACAAGCGATTGGAGGATCGATGATGGTTCCTGTTGTACGTTTAGCAATTTTATATGCTTATCCAAAAAGTGAATTATTAAAAGTAATTAATTTTATCACCATACCAGGGTTAATAGGACCACTTTTAGGACCAACAATTGGAGGTATTTTGGTTGAAACTTTATCATGGCATTGGATTTTCATCGTGAATATTCCATTCGGAATTATTGCACTTTGGATGACAACTTTTGCGATCCCCGATTTTAAACATCCAGTTTTTAAATTTGATATCAGAGGTTTGATTCTTTTTAGTGGAGGAGTTACTGTCTTAACATTGATTATGGAATTGACATCTTCTCGTGTGATTGGCCTGCAAACTGTATTGGCATTGACTGTAGTTTCTGCCTTTTTGATTGGTTTGTATATTTATCATGCAAAACATAAACAACATCCTTTAATCGATTTGAATTTGTTTAACATTAGAACTTTGCGAATTGGTATTATAGGAAATCTTATTACACGATTAGGAATTGGAGGAATACCTTTTCTTATTCCGCTTTTATTGCAAGTTGGTTATGGATATTCGGCTACTGTAGCGGGATTAATTATGATTCCATCTGCAACAAGTAACATTATTGCAAAATCGTTTGTTGTGCCAATTGTGAATAAATTTGGTTATCGAAATATGTTGATTTCCAATACAATAACTTTAGGATTAATCATTTGTATGTTTTTCTTTTTAGAATCGAAATCACCAATTTATTATATCATTCCGTTAATGGTTTTGAATGGATTTTTTAGTTCAATTCAATTTACGGCGATGAATACCTTGTCTTTAGCAGATTTGGACGAAAATACATCCAGCGAAGGGAATAGTTTATTATCGGTTACACAACAATTATCACTAACATTTGGAATTTCTGTAGCTGCATTAATTTTAGGTGTTTTTAGACAAGCAGGATTTGTAAATGGAGTGGAAGTACAAGCTTTTCGTTATTCATTTTTGACGATGGGCGTGATGACAATTTTATCAACTTACATCTTTTTCAAATTAAGAGAATCTGATGGCGCTTCAATGTCGGGGAAGAAATAAAATTTAGAACATAAAAAAATCTCTACCAAGTAGAGATTTTTTTCGTTTTATATTATTTTGATTTAATCATTGTAAAAATGATGGCGAAGTTCACCTTTCAAGTTTGCTTCGTATTGCGTTTTGAATTCTTCTTTCGAAAGGTTTTGACCTAATAAATAAATGGCTTTGGTAATTGCAGCTTCCATTGTCAAATCATAACTCGAAATTGCGCCCATATTTAGTAACGCATCACTTGTAGCATAACGTCCAAGTTCTACCATTCCGCCAGCACATTGCGTGTTGATGATAAGATGAACTCCTTTATTCGTTACTTCTTCCAGCAATTCAATAAACCAACTATCGGTAAAAATATTTCCTGTTCCGAAAGCCTCAATAATAAAAGCTTTCATGTTCGGAGCGTTTAAAACACTTTCGATAAAAGAACGATTCATTCCAGGGAAAATCTTCAAGACACCAACATCAGCATTTAGATTTTTGTTGATCGAAAGTTTATCCGTAACAACATTTTTTAACAATAAATCTTCTTTCACTTCCAGATGAACACCGGAAACTCCAATTACTGGATAATTCGGCGACTCGAAAGCATCAAAGTTTTCTGCATTAATCTTAGTTGTTCTATTCGCACGAAACAATTTATATTCAAAATACACACAAACTTCCTTGATAATTGGTTTGTCATTTTTACGTAACGAAGCCAATTGAATCGAAGTAATTAAGTTTTCTTTCGCATCTGTGCGCAAATCTCCAATTGGTAATTGTGAACCAGTGAAAATGACAGGTTTCTCGAGGTTATCAATCATAAAACTCATTGCAGAAGCTGTATACGCCATTGTATCTGTTCCGTGCAAAACAACAAAACCATCATAGTTTTCGTAGTTTTGTTGAATGGTTTCGGCAATTTCTATCCAATATTTAGGTTTCATATCAGACGAATCTATAGGCGTATCGAAACTATGATAATCGAAAGAACAATCTAGAAGACCTAACTCTGGAATTTGTTTTAACAAATTATCAAAATTGAAAGGTTTCAAGGATTGGTCGCCATAATCTTTCGCCATTCCGATTGTTCCTCCTGTATAGATTAATAAAATTTTTGTTTGCATGCGGTTTGATTAATTTCTGGTTAAAATTAATGATTCTAAAAAATCTGTACAACATCTTTTCTTAAACTCCGATATTTTGTAAATTGGATAAATAATTGTGAACATAAATTTAAACTATCAACTTGATGAAACTATTACTTTTAGCCATTACAACTTTGTTAACATCAGCTTATGTTAATGCACAATCTGATGAAGGATTGTTTGAAGTTGAGTACGAAATGAACGGACAAGAACTGAAATCTTTTGCTTTTTCTACGGATAATTGTGCGCAGAATTTGATTGTGAAATCGTGGGAAAATTGGGTAACGAACAAAGAAGGTTCTTCTGCTTTTTTGAAAAGACATGAAGCGAGTAATATCAAGTTCAAAAATTCGCAAGATGTGTATAAATCTGTGATTAGTTTGGTTGATGAAGAAAATGGAAAAACGACTGTGATTAATACATTAACGGATCAAAATGGAATGACATTTAATAGTAATTCGGCAGAGTTTGATAAAATTTATGCTCAATTGCAAGATTTAGCAACAAAAACGAAGCAAGGTTGTGTACGAAATGAGTTGAGGTTAGCGAACGAAAATATGATTCGATTGACAAAAGAAAACGCTGATGCACAATTGAAAAAAGGAAACTCGATCAAATCATATCTAAAAGATAATAACACCTTATTGAAATTAGAAAGTAAAAAGCAAGCTTTGGGCGATAAGTTAGATTTGGTGGTGAATCAATTGGAAAGAGAATCGAATGATAAAGTAACTGATGGTTTGATGAAGAAAAAGATAAAAACAGAAAATTCTTTGCGATCGATAGAAGATCAAGTAGTAACATTGAGCGGAAAAATACAAATTGCCGAAGAGAACGATAAAGTTTTGGATGCAAAAATTAATCAATTAACAAGTCAAATTCAACAACAACTCTCGATTACCGAAAATTTAAAAAAGAAATATTCATCAATTGCACGATAATTGTTAGAGAAATTATATATTTACTAAATATCAACAAATAAATATTATTAAAATCAACTCGTTATGGGATTATTTTCATTTATCAAAAATGCCGGAGAGAAAGTCTTCGGAGGTGCAGAAACACCAGAAGAAAAAGCAGGTAAAGTACAAGAACAAGTTGCAAAGCAAGGATTTGATTTGTCAGGAGTAACTTTTTCTACTGATGGAGATAAAATTGTAGTAGCTGGACAAGCGTTGGACATCAACGAGAAACAAAAAATTTTAGCAACAGCAGGTAACATTGATGGAGTGGAAGGAGTAGAAGATCAATTAACATTGAAAACACCTTTGAGAATTGAGATTCCAGATTTATCTAAGACAATGTATACTGTAAAAAGTGGAGATTCTTTATCTAAAATTGCAAAAGAAGTTTATGGAGATCCAATGCAGTATCCAAAAATTTTCGAAGCAAACAAACCAATGTTAAAACACGAAGATAAGATTTATCCAGGTCAGGTTTTATATATTCCTCAGGATTAATACAATAGAAATAAAATATTAAGGTTAAAACTCCTACAACCAAATGATTGTAGGAGTTTTATATTTTTACAGCATGGTTTTTGCAGAATATATACTCGCAATAAAAAATAATAACATATATTCGTATAACTGAAATAAAAAAAATAATTATGAAAGTTTCAATTTTGCCAGTAGCGGTTATCGCTGCTTCAACTTTATTTAGTTGTGTTAGTCAGAAAAAGTATGATGAATTACAAAATAAATTCAATTCTGCTTATTCTGAGAACCAAGGATGTCAAACAGAATTGGCTGTAGCGAAAGCTAAATTAGCTAATTTTGAATCTAACCAAGGTCAGTATGAAAACACAGTTCAGAGTGAAAGAAATCAAATTAAACAATTACAAGAACAATTGAAAAATTGTATTAATGGTGGTTCTAAAAACGTTTCTGAATTAGTGAACGAAATCAATCAGTCTAACAAATACATCAAACATTTGATCGATGCGAAAAGCAAATCGGATAGTTTGAATATGGTTTTAACAAACAACTTAACGCGTTCTTTATCTAGCAATGAAGCAAAAGATGTTGATGTTAAAGTATTAAAAGGTGTTGTTTACATCTCGTTAGCTGATAACATGTTGTACAAATCTGGTAGCTACGAAATTTCACCTGCTGCAGGAGAAACTTTAAGTAAAATTGCGAAAATCATCAACGATTATAAAGATTACGATGTATTGATTGAAGGTAACACAGATAATGTGCCAATTTCTAAACCAAACATCCGTAACAACTGGGATTTATCTGCTTTACGTGCATCTTCTGTTGTACAAGCATTACAAAACCAATACGGTGTTGATGGTAAACGTTTAACAGCTGGTGGACGTGGAGAATATAACCCATTAACTACAAATGCTACTGCGGAAGGAAAATCTAAAAACCGTCGTACACAAATTATTATCTTACCTAAGTTAGATCAATTTATGGATTTAATTGGGCAAGCTCCAAAAAACTAATTTTGATAAAAAAATCAAATTAATATAGAAAGAGCCACTTTATAGTGGCTCTTTTTTTGTAACTTTTTCCAAATTTTAATCAATCAATACCAATGGAACTATATTATTCTTTTTCGGTTCTAATTGTTCTTGCTGCATTATTTTCTTATGCAAACCTTCGATTCCTAAAATTACCTGGAACAATTGGAATTATGATTATCGCCATGTTAGTATCTATCGCTATCCGTTTATTGGGAGATAGCTATTTTCCTGATGCTACAAAAGACATGTTTCAACTCTTTAATAGTTTAGACTTCAATGAAATATTGATGGGCGCAATGCTTAATTTTCTGCTTTTTGCAGGCGCAATGCACGTTAATATTCTCGATTTGAAAAACTTGAGATGGACAATTGCTACTTATGCTACAATATCAGTAGTATTATCAGCATTTATTATATCAGTAATTTTATATTACATTGCGCCATATTTTGGTATTCAAATTCCGTATATCTATTGTTTATTGTTCGGAACATTAATTTCACCAACTGATCCAATCGTTGTATTAGGAATTTTGAAACAAGCAAAAGTTCCTAAAATTATTGAGACAAAAATTACAGGAGAGTCACTGTTTAATGATGGTGTGGCCGTTGTAATGTTCGCAGTAGTTTTACAAATAGCAACTAATCCAAGCTTTGATGCTGATTTTTCAAGTGTTTCAAAATTATTTTTAATGGAAGCCGGAGGCGGAATCTTACTTGGATTATTACTTGGATTTACAGCGTCTAATTCGATGAAAAAAATTGATGATTATAAAGTTTCAGCTTTAATTACATTGTCGATTGTAATGGGAGGATTTTTGATTGCAAAAGAACTTCATATTTCTAGTCCTTTAGCTATGGTTATCGCAGGTTTAATAATCGGAAATTATGGAAAGAAATTCGCAATGAGTAAAACAACTCAAGATTATTTAAACAAATTTTGGGAGCTTATTGATGAGGTAATGAATGCCATTTTATTCCTTTTTATAGGTTTCGAATTGTTGTTAATAGAAGATTTAATGGATCAAATTCTATTAGGAATTGCCACAATTTTTATAGTCCTATTATCTCGAACATTATCAATTGTTATTCCAGCTCGTACTATTTTAAGAAAAAACACTTTTTCTAAAGGTTCACTTATTGTCTTGGTTTGGGGAGGAATTCGTGGAGGAGTTTCAATTGCGTTAGTTCTTTCGATGCCAAATTCGGAATGGAAAGATTTGTTATTAGAGATTACATACATCGTTGTTTTATTTTCAATCGTTATTCAAGGTTTAACTGTAGGTAAAGTGGCTCATCGTGTTCTAAAAGACGAATCTGATGAAGCAAATAAAGAAGAAATGGAAGATTATCTTAATTCATCTAAATTGTAAATAATTTTAAAATATACAATTAAAAGGAGCAAGCGCATCTATAGATGCGCTTGCTCCTTTAACAGAAGTTTAGAACTTAAAATGGTTTAGTTCACGAATTAATCTTTATTTTTAATAGAAATTAGAACAAGCCAACAGAATGAAATTAAAGGATTTATCTAATCAACTCGAAATATCTTTAGGAAGTTTACAGAATTTTATCAATGATTTTAATATTGATTTGAGTTTTTGTATTGACGAAAATTTTAATGTAACACAACAATTTATAACATTTTCGGAAGAGAATAAAGATTTCTTAAAAAGATATGCCGAAGATTATTCCAAAGAAAAAACAATAGAAGAAATCGCTAAAACAATTGGAGCGAAAGAAGAAGAAGTGCTTCATTTTTTTGTGACAAATGGAATTCCTGCCGAGGTTGCAAAGCAGATGAAAACGGGAGTGTCAAGTTATTTGATTCATTCTTACATTGGGGGAAAATATCCGTTTATAGAAAAAGCATTTCCGCAATGCGAAGATTTTTCTGGTAAAAGTTTAGTTGGTTATACTGATTTGTATTTTTATATGACTGATATGTTAGATCCATTTATCAGCAAAGATCAAGGAGAAAGTTGGGGAATCTCAAAACCTGCTGGCTTGATTTTGTATGGACCTCCAGGTAGTGGGAAAATATATTGGACAAAGAAAATAGCGGATATGATTGGTTACGAATTTGTACATATTTTCAATGATTATTTAGTTGGGAATTTTGATAACAAAAAGAATAAATTCTCCGATTTTCTTTCAAAAAAGATGAATCAACCTAAAACATTATTGTTTATTGATTCGTTCGACGAAATATTACATTCTACTTCTGTAAATACCATTTATCCCGAAATGGTCGATTTGTTTTATTCCGTTCTTAGACATATTCAGAAAAATGATACGAAAGAACTTTTGATTGTTGGAGCTGTTGAATCTTTAGCAAATTTGAATGATGAAATCGTTGCACCTGGTCGTTTTGATTTACATATTCCGATTTTTCCTCCAACTTTTGACGAGCGCAAACAATTACTTCTACATCACATGACTACGAATTTGGCGCAAGATTCTCCGTTATTATCAATTTTGAAAAATCAAAATGCGTTGAACAAAGATTTCTGGACGCCTTATGCGGCTGAAATGAAAATTTTCTCAAATACAATGATGATTGATTTTACACAATCGCTTAAAAAACGTTTATATGCATTATACAGAAAAGATGAAACGAAAAATATTGTGATGACAGAAAAGGTATTGTTTTCTGCATTTCAAGAAGCAAAATCGAAATTAACGCCTGATTATTTAAAACATTGCGCAATTTTCTTAACAGAAGCCAAGCAAAATGTTGGTCAAGATTTTCCGCATCGTCTGATCGAATTAAATGCTGATTTAGAGTTTTATTTATCATCAAAAGAAATTCCGATTACTAAAATTGGTTTCAAGCAAAGTGATGATACTGTTGAGATAAAATCGGTAGAAGAAAATAAAGAAACATAAAAAAAGCTCCTTGTAAGGAGCTTTTTTATTATAAAAACTAAATTGTTTTGAATTTTAATAATAAAATATTGCTTTTGTAAAGATGTAATTCTTTTCCTGAAACTTCGTAACGATTTACACTTTTCAACATCGATAAAAATGCTTTTTCTTCTTGCAAATTAGGACAAGCCATTTTAGTTTCAGAAAAATTAACAAAGCTTGTAACGCCGCTAACTTTTGTAAAAGAAGCATTGAAATTGTTGCAACCTGCAAATCCACTTACAGTCGAATTAGCTTCGTCAATAACCAACATCACGTCTTTATCGTACAAACCTTTTACTACGTTGTTATCGTTGATCAAATACCAATTTTGATTTGAAATCGAAACTTCCGCTTTAGGTTTAATTTTAGCAGTACTTGCGCTTGTAGAACAAGAAGTTGCTATAAAACTCATCAAAATAGTTGCTGAAAATAAAGTTACAATCTTTTTCATTTTTCGGAATATTTTATCTCAACTCAGCGTTGAATTTTTCTTGATACAATTTGATTAATTTATTCATTAAACCATCAATTTCTTGATCGCTTAATGTTTTATTTTCGTCTTGAATCATAAAACTTAAAGCATACGATTTTTTACCAGCTGGCAATTTATCTCCTTCGTAAACGTCGAATAAATTAACGGCTTTCAACAAATTCGTTTTGACTTCTTTTGTCGCTTTGTACAATTCTTCATATTTCACAGAAGAATCAAGCAATAAAGCTAAATCTCTACGAGAACCTGGGAATTTAGAGATTTCTTTGTATTTCAAATCGTGTTTGTTTGCTAAAGCAACCATTGCATCCCAATTTAATTGAGCAAAGAAAACATCTTGATTAACGCCTAATTTTTTTGCTAATTTTTTGCTGATGATTCCAAGTTTTCCTAATGATTTTTGACCAGAAACAAATTCAATTCCATCTAAGAAATTATCATCTTTTGCAGGTAACTCATCTGTAATTTGAATATCTAATCGAACAAAAATTTGTTTAATCAAACCTTTCAAATCAGCAAATGAAGCTTTACGTAAATTTCCTGTCCACGATTCGCTATTAAAGTTTCCTGAAAGAACGATTCCTAAACATTTATTTTCTTCGTAAATACCATCAATTTTGCGATAAACTTTCCCAAATTCAAATAATTTAACATCCGAATTACGACGGTTGATATTGAACGCAACATTTTCTAATAAACCATTCAATAAAATGCGACGCATTACAGCTAAATCAGCAGAAAGCGGATTTAACATTGCAACACTTTCACCTTCTGGATAAAAGAAAATTTCTTCGTATTCTCTTTTCGTTAACGAGTTATTCATCGCTTCATTGAATCCGAAAGAAATCAATTGACGCGCAATAAAATCTTCGATTTTATCTGGACTAACTTTTTGATTTGGAACATAAGAAAACGAGAATTTTGAAGGAATTTCGATATTATCGTATCCATAAATCCTCAAAATATCTTCAATCAAATCTACATCACGTTGTACATCTACACGATAAGCTGGAACTTCTAAATCTAAAATTCCATCATTTTCTGACAAAATTTTAATTTCTAAATTTTCTAAAATCGATTTGATTTTATGTTCTGGAATTTCAACTCCTAATAATTCAACCACTTTATGTAAACGTAATTTTACATTAAAGTTTTGAATAGGATTTGCATAAATATCATCAATATTAGATGCAATTTCAGCACCAGCAATTTCAACTAACATCATCGCAGCTTTCTTCAACGCGTCGATAGTTATGTTAGGATCAATTCCACGTTCAAAGCGGAAAGAAGCATCCGTATTTAATGCATGTGCTTTCGCTCCTTTACGAATTGTTACTGGCTCGAAATATGCTGATTCTAAGAAAATAGTTGTCGTTGCATCCGAAACTCCAGAATCTTTTCCTCCGAAAACTCCAGCAATACACATTGGATTATTCTCGTTGCAAATCATCAATTCATGTCCTTTTAATGTACGTTCAACGCCATCTAAAGTTGTGAATTTTGTTCCTTCTGCTAATTTCTGAACGATTACTTTATTTCCTTCAATTTTAGCTGCATCAAAAGCATGTAAAGGTTGTCCTAAATCGTGTAAAATGTAATTGGTAATATCAACCACATTATTAATTGGCGATAATCCTATAACTTTTAAACGATTTTTTAACCAATCTGGCGACTCAGCAACTTTTACATTTTTTAAGTAAACACCTGCATAACGAGGCGCTGCTTCTGTATCTTTAACCTCGATAGAAATAGGATTTTTTCCGAAATCTGTCGTAGGATAATTTGATACATCATATGTTTTGAATGTTGACGCGATATCACGAATTTTAAGGGCCGCATGTAAATCACGCGCTACACCAAAATGTGACATTGCATCCGCACGATTTGGCGTTAAACCAATTTCGATTTCGTGGTCAACTTCATCATTTTTTCCGAATAGGTCGAACGTAGAAGTTCCAGGTTTTAAATCTTCTGGTAAAACTAAAATACCAGAATGATCTGTACCAATTCCTAATTCTACTTCAGAACAAATCATTCCGAAAGATTCTTCACCACGAATTTTTGCCTTCTTGATTTTAAATTCACCATCTGGTGAAGGTAAAACCGTTCCGACAGTTGCAACAGGAACATTTTGACCTTCTGCAACATTAGGAGCTCCACAAACAATTTGCGTTTCTTTTCCGTCTCCTAAATCTATTTTAGTAACTCTTAATTTATCTGCGTTTGGATGTGGCACAGCTGATAAAACTTTACCAACTAATACGGTTTCCAAATAATTTTTAGCTCCACCTACTTGTTCTACACCTTCAACTTCTAGACCCGTACTTGTAAGTGTTGAAGACACTTCATCAAGTGTGATATCTGTATCAATGTAGGTTTTTAGCCAATTGTATGAAATTTTCATTGTATTGTATAAATGAATTTTATGTATTCTTTTTGATTATGCGTTTAACATAACTGGCATAACTAGCATTAAGATTTCTTCGCCATCTTCTAGTCCATCAACTGGTTTGATGATTCCTGCACGATTCGGTTCAGACATTTCTAATGTTATTTCTTCTGATTGTAAATTGTTCAACATTTCGATTAAGAAACGAGAATTGAAACCGATTTGTAAATCAGTTCCGTTGTAATCACAAGGAAGTCTTTCTTCTGCTTTGTTTGCAAAATCGATATCTTCAGCAGAAATTGTCAATGAATTTCCAACTAATTTTAATCGAACTTGGTTTGTTGTTTTGTTAGAGAAAATTGCCACACGTTTCAAAGATGTCAAGAATAAGTTTCTGTTAATCGTTAATACATTTGGATTTTCTTTTGGAATTACCGCTTCATAATTAGGATATTTACCATCAATCAAACGACAAGTTAACACGATGTTTTGGAATGAAAAACGTGTATTTGTATTGTTATATTCGATTGTTACATCGTCATTATTTCCTCCTAAAATATTTTTCAATAAGTTAAGTGGTTTTTTCGGCATAATATATTCAGCAGCTTGTAAATTGTCTAAGCCATTGCGAGTATATTTTACCAAACGATGCGCATCTGTAGCAACAAAACGGAAAATATCTGCATTTGCTTGGAAGAAGACTCCTGTCATAATTGGACGTAATTCGTCGTTTCCTGTCGCAAAAATAGTTTTGATAATTGCTTCTGATAAAATGCTTGCACTAAGTGTTGTAGAGCTTGCGTCTTCGATATCTGGCGTTTGAGGATATTCGTTTGCGTCTTCGAATGCTAACTGATAATTTCCTTGTTCTGAAACAATTTCCAACGTATTTCCTTCTTTTTGGATAAAAGTAAGCGGTTGCGCAGGGAAAGTTTTCAACGTGTCAGTTAAGATTTTTGATGGAATTGCAATTTTTCCATTATCATTAGACTCAACTTCTAAAGTTGTTGAAATTGTTGTTTCTAAATCAGAACCAGTGATAGTTAATTGGCTACCATCCAATTCGAATAAAAAATTATCAAGGATTGGTAAAGTATTATTAGAGTTAATAACCCCTCCGATTAAGTTAACATTTTTTAATAACGTGTTGCTCGATACAATAAATTTCATATGAAGAATATTTCCTTAAAATATCTAACAAATGTAATAAATAATCAAGTAAAAAACTCAAACCTATACATTAAATATTATATAGAATGGCTTGTTGTTGATTATCAAATAGAAAGATGATTGTAAATTGATTGTTATTATTTGTTTAAATTTTCTTTGAATTAAAAACTTTTCACCCGTAAATTTGTCTTGTATATCGAGACTTTTAACAAATCTTTTTGACCAAATCTCATCCAAAAAGATTAATTTGAATTTAAAATACTATTCTATGAAAATTGAATTGAATTTAGAAGGAAAAAATGGAGTTTTTATACTTCTTGATGAGAATAATAAAGAAGTTGGTGAATTAACTTTTATGCTGAAAGAAAAACAAATGTTGATTAATCATACAGGTGTTAATCCCGAATTGAGAGGACAAGGTTTGGCCGAAAAATTAGTGTTAGAAGCTGTAGATTACGCAAGAAAAAATCAGTTGAAAATCATTCCATTTTGTAGTTATGTGAGCGTTTATGTTGGTAAACATCCAGAAGTACAAGATGTAATTTAGAAAATTATGAATTTAGAAAAAGTTTTTGAACACAACCAAGAGTGGGTAAATAAACGTTTAGGACAAGACGAGCAATATTTTGATAAGCTTTCGGCTGGTCAAAATCCAGAAGTGCTTTACATTGGTTGTTCGGATAGTCGTGTGACGGCAGAAGAGTTGTTGGGAGCGGAGCCAGGTGAGGTTTTTGTACACCGCAATATTGCTAATATGGTAATTAGTTTGGATATGAATACCACTTCTGTTTTAGACTATGCGGTAGAACACCTAAAAGTGAAACATATTATAGTTTGTGGACATTATAATTGTGGAGGGATTAAATCTGCAATGATTCCGAAAGATTTAGGAATGATGAATCCTTGGTTGCGTAATATTCGAGATGTTTATCGTTTACATTCAGAAGAATTAAATGCAATCGAAAACGAAGGAATGCGCTATAATCGTTTGGTAGAGTTAAATGTACAAGAACAATGTGTAAATGTGGTAAAAAATCCTTTCGTGCAACGTGCTATGGAAAATGGATTGGAAGTACACGGTTGGGTGTTCGATTTGTTTACTGGGAAATTAATTGATTTGAATTTAAACTTCGATAAAATCTTAGAAAATATCAAAGAAATCTACGATATCAACGAATAAATTTAACATTTTGTTATATCTGGTATAATAATTGTTCTTAAGACTGTTAACCAAACTATATCAATGATTAAAAACCGTTGGATAAAAAAAATAGGTATCGCTTTAATTTCTATTATTGCGGTACTTTTTATTTTAAGTTTTTACATCTCCTATTTTCTGAATGATCGACTTCCAAAAATCATTGCAGAAAAAAACGATACGGCTTATAATCTGACTTACGAAGATTTGAGCTTTTCTATTTTTAATTCGTCTTTATCACTAAAAAATGTTGAAGTTTCTCCAAAAGATTCTTTGTTGATAAAGGATTCGATTGATGCAACAGGAAAAGTGAAAGAAATAAATGTTGTCGGTATCAATTTTATAAAATTAATTACCAAAAAAGAAGTTACAGCATATTCAATCAACATCAATAATCCCTCTGTAAATTATTATCTTAAAGAGAAAAAAGATTCGGTCAAAAAAGATACAGCGCAATCCAAAGTTGGTCAAAGTATTGATGTTTCCAATGTAAATATAAACAACGGCGAATTCAATTTGTATTCTCAATCAGGGAAAAAACATATTGCAAATGTTTCTAATTTTTCGATTGATTTTGACGGTGTTCGTTTCAATGAGCGAACAGCGGACAAAAAAATTCCGTTCAGATATTCTGCTTTTGATATTAAATTAGATTCGATGTTTTTTGTGGTTAAAGATCAACAATTGATTAGAGCACGAAAAGTTCGTTTTAATGAAACTGATTTTGAGTTGGATAATTTCTTGATGAAACCACTTAAAATGAACGGAAAAATGTACGTTCAAAACGATTCTGAAAATGATTTATTAGATATTGAATCGCCACTTCTTTCGCTTTCTAAGATTGATTGGGGATTTACTTCAGAAGATAAATTATATTTTAAAACAGATTTAATTAAATTCAAAAAGCCAAAAATTACCATTATTTCTGCTAAACCAGAGAATAAAGTTGAGAAAGAATCAATCAAAAAAGTAAGCATAAAAACGGAAGATGCGGAGTTAATTAATATCAAAAAGTTGCAAATAGAAAACGGTAAAATTCGTTCACTCTACTCGAATGCAAAAACGGTAAAATATGCAATAAATAATGTGGCGTTAAATATCGAAGGAATAAAAATGAATGCGTTGACACGCACAAATGATATTCCGATTGATTATAAAACTTTTCGTATTAAGTTGGATTCGATGTATTATCGATTGAATGAAATGCATACCTTAACAGCATCTAATTTTGATTTAACTGAAAAGAAATTGATTCTGAAAAATTTCAAAATGAAACCATTAATTTCAAAAAATCAATTTAATCAAAATTATACTAAATCAAATACATTATTAGATGTCGAAGCGCCAATTTTGACGTTGAATAATAACAGTTGGGGAATAAAAAATGGTGATTTTTATTTTCATACAAACTCAATCAAATTGGATGAGGTAAATGTGAAAATCATCGATCAAAAGAATGAAAAAGTTATTGCGAAGAAAGTTGAAAAAGTAACAGAAAAGTTCTTGATTAATTTTAACCTTGGAATTGATACAATTCAAATCAAGCAATCACGTTTTATTGCTTTACAAAAATTTGATTTCAATAATGTTAATTTGACGGTTTTAGGATTGAAAAATGATTATGGGAAAGAACTTCGAATCAATCAGGTTATTTTCAAAAATCCAAAATTTACGATTTATGGACAGCCCAGACGAGTGGCGCAACGAGAAGGAAAAACGTCAAAAGAATTTAACGATGTTATAAAAGTCGATAAAATTTCGTTGGTAAATGGACATTTAGATGTGATTCCTTATCAACAAAAAACGCCGAATTTAACATTGAAGCAAATTCAGTTAGCGTTTAATCAAATTAATGTTGATCCAAAAACAATTCAAGAAGCGATTCCTTTTTCGTATAAATCTGTATTACTGAAATCTTCGGGAATCGATTTTGATTTAGGAAAAATATATAAGATGACTACTGGAGCTTTGCAGTTTCAGAATGGAAATTTGACGTTAAATCAATTAAAATTGACACCAAAACTTACTCGAAAAGCATATACTGCATCTTTGCAAAAACAAGCTGATTTGTATACTGTTTCTGTGAAACAATTGCAAGGAAACGGTATACAATGGGGAATTTCGCCTTCAAAAGATTTTTTCTTGAAAGCGAATCAAATAAAATTGAACCAGCTTTATGCAAATATTTATAGAAGTTTGGTTCCACCTGATGACACAAAACGTAAAACAATGTTTTCACAAAAATTACGTGAAATGAAATTCGATTTAGGGGTGAAACAGTTGCAATTGGTCAACTCTAAATTAGAATATGAAGAGGAAACGGCTAAAAGTATTGGAACAGGAAAATTGACGTTTTCGTCGATAAATGCAAGGGTTAAAAATGTCAATTCGGGTTATCGTAAAATATCTTTACCAAACGTTGATGTTGATTGGCATTCAGAATTTATGAATGGAGATTTGCGTGCAAATTGGACATTTAATCCAATGAATCGTTCAGAGAAATTTAATATCAATGGTTCAATTTCAAAACTTCCTGCAAAAAATCTCGATCCTTTTGTGAAACCATATCTTAAGGTTTCTGTTGATGGATTTTTCAATCAAATAAAATTTAATTTTGATGGAAATGATAAAGTTGCTGGAGGAAATTTTGGAATAGATTATCAAAATTTGAAAGTGAATGTTTTGCGTGATGATGGTTCGAAAAGGAAATTATTATCAGCAGTTGGAAATGCAGCGGTAAAGAATGATTCTCGTGGAAAAATGAAAGAAGAAAAAGTAGAAAATATCGAACGAAAACAGGATAAATCATTTTTTAATTTCTTTTTAGCTTGTATCTTAGACGGTCTTAAAAAAGCACTTTTAATTATTTAAGAAAATGAAAAGAACAGTCTTCATAACCGGAGCAACATCTGGCATAGGAATGGCGACAGCAAAGAAATTAGCACCAAATTATCGTTTAATTTTGTGTGGGCGTCGTCAAGAACGATTAGATGAAATTCAGGCAGAATTGAGTCAAATTACGGAAGTAAAAACCATTCAATTTGATGTTCGAGACAAGGAAGCTGTTTTTAATGCAGTAGAAAGTTTAGAAAATGAGTGGAAAAATATTGATGTTTTAATCAATAATGCGGGAAATGCGCACGGATTAGCACCTTTTGATACAGCTGATTTGGAGGATTTGGAAGCAATGATTGATATCAATGTAAAAGGATTAATTTACGTTTCGAAAGCAATTATTCCAATTCTTAAACAATCATCAAATGCTCATATCATCAACCTTTCTTCGATTGCGGGAAAAGAAGTTTATCCAAATGGAGGAACATATTGTGCGTCGAAAGCGGCGGTAGAATCGTTAAGCAAAGGAATGCGTTATGATTTGTTACCTTACGGAATCAAAGTTTCCAATATTGCGCCAGGAGCGGTAGAAACAGAATTTTCTTTGGTTCGTTTCAAAGGAAATCAAGAACTTTCGGATAATGTATACAAAGGTTTTGAACCATTGGCTGGAGAGGATATTGCAAATGCAATAGAGTATTTGTTGCAACAACCAGAACATGTACAAATTGCTGATGTTACAATTTTTCCAAAAGCGCAAGCTGGAGGAACTGTTTTCTTGAAAAAATAATCTATTTCGAAAAATTGATGTCGATAAATAAGGACGGAAGTAAAATTCGCTTTTTAACGGAAAATGCAAATGCGAAAGTTTTTAAAAATGTGTTGATGAGTATTAACAGCGATGATCAACAAATGTACATGATTATGGATGGTGAAATTACGGCATCCGAAATGAACAAAATGGTAAAAGAATCTAATAAATAATAAAAAAGCTGAGCATCGCTCAGCTTTTCTATTTCAATATTTTTTCATAACAAACACTTTCTTCGATGTCTTTGTATTGATCGTAATTTTCGATTCTTGTGTAATCACATCGTTCATACAACGCGATTGCTTCGGGTTGTTTCAATCCGGTTTCCAAAATACATCGTTCATAATTTAATTCGATTGCCCAATTTTCTAACTCATTCAGAACTTTAGCTGCAATTCTATTTCCTCTAAAATCAGGATTTACATACATTCTTTTCACTTCCATCGTTGTATCATAATAATGTTTTATAGCGCCACAACCAACAGGATTTTCGTTTAAATAGGCGATAGCAACGTGATTTATTTTGTCAACTTTATTGTATTGCGAAAAGAAAGAATGAAATTCGCCATTTCTTATCGCTAAATCTTTATCTAATTCTGTTACCAATTCTTGAAAATCTTTGTTAGAAGAATTTGTTCGAATGATTTTTACTGAATTCATTTTATTGCTTTTCCTCAAATTTAATAAAACTTAAGTTTTTTTTGTAACGCTAAATTCTATTTTGTTCTGCAGTTTTTTCCGCTTGTTTCGCTTCTTTTACTTTCTGGTTTCCGAAATTGTATTTCAAATTCAACATAAAATATTGTGTATCGCGATAATCTTTGAAATATTGATTTTGGTTTGCGTATTTCGTAGAAATCGTATTGCGATCAGTTTTAAAAATATCATTGAAAACCAAACCAATTTCAAAACGTTTATCCCATATTTTTTTGTTTAAAATCAAATATGTATTTTGAGAAGAACTAATATCAAATGAAGCTTGAATAGCTGGGGAATTATAATGATATCCTGTCGAAATATTAAATGTTTTTGCTTTGTCTAAATCCAATTGAGTGCTTAAAGAAATATAATAAGTAAACACATCATTTTTGTATTGTTGTTGATCTGGTCCGAAAAAATAATTTTGATTATATTCCACAAATGTAAATAAATTCAGTTTCCACCACGATTTTAGATTAAAATTTTTCGAAAGATTTGCTCCAAAAGCTTCTCCATTTTTGATGTTTGTAAAATGATAAACTGTTTCGAAAGTTTCAGGATTTTGAATAGAAATTTCCATCGCTGGATTTTTCTCGTATCGATAATAGGCTTCAAAATTCCAATCTTTCAAAGTGTAAGATAAACTCAAATTGTGAATAATCGTAGAAATTGCATTGGCATCGCCCTGAAAATAAGAAAACAGATTGTAATATGATTTTGAAGGATTCAAGAAATTATAATCTGGTCGATCAATTCTTTTTCCATAATTCAAACCAATTTGTCCAGTATTTTCAAAATTATACATGACGTATAAAGTTGGAAAAAGATCGGTGTTTGTTCGTTTATTTTGGCTAATTGGATTATCAGAAATCGTATTTATAAGAGCTGTTTCAGATCTCAAACCAGCTTTTGCTTCCCATTTTTTCCATTTGTAATTTCCAGAAATATACAACGCAAAAATCTGTTCTTTGTAATCAAAAATATTACTTTTTTCGGGTTGATATTCGATTTGATTTTGAATCGACTCAAAGAAATCTAAATCATTATCATTCTTCACAAAACTATATTTCGCTCCCGCTTCCAAGCCGAAATTTTCATTAGTGAAACTATAATCAATTTGTGTAGAAAATAGATTCAATTTTTGAAGTGCAGCACTCAAAAAACGATTTTCTTCATAAGGTTTATCCTTGAAATTCAGTTTTGTTAAAACATCTTGATTTTCTTTGTAATAACGATGACTAAAATTGTTACTCCAAGTCAAATTATTTTTCGCAATTTTTTTGTCATAAACCAAATACGTATTAAAATTATTTGAAGCTTCGCGACGATGATTTTGTGTTTTATAAAATGATTCAAGTTGATTATTTGTTGTATTGTAAATATTTGTCGGAACGTTATAATTCCCAATTGAAGCAGGATTTCTAGAACCATTTATTCCAAACTGAAAATTCTGTAAACTATCAATTGAATATTGAGAAGCAAAGTTGTAAATATGTTGTTGTTTCGCAACTGTTCGACGAATCATGTCACTTTCCCAGCGTGTCTGATCTTTTTCATAAGTTGTTACATCAAAATTCTTGCGAACATATTTTCCATTCACAAAATAATAACTTCCTGTCAATTGCCATTTTTCTGTATTGTAAGATTGGGTAGTACCCAGCATTCCTTTGCTATAAATAGATTGATGATAACGTGTCGCAATTTGTCCTTTGTAACCAGAAAGCACATTTTTCTTCATTTTAATATTTATAATCGCGCTTCCAGAAGCTTCATATTTTGCAGGCGGATTGGTAATGACTTCAACCGAAGAAACTGTTGCACCATCAGTATTTTCCAACAATTGTTTCAAATCATCTTGGGACATTAATGTTTTTTTATCATTAATTGTGACTAAAATTTGCGTATTTCCTCTCACACTTAACTGTTCATTTTTTAGAAGAACATTTGGCGTGTTTTTCACGATATCCCAAGCACTTAAATTTTGCAAAGGCGTATTTTCGACATTAAATTCTATTCGATCAATTTTTCGTTTCAACAAAGGTTTTTGACTAGAAAAAACAACGTCTTTTAAGTTAATTGTTTCATCTTTTTGAAGCGTAATAATCAAAGAGTTTTCTGAGTTAGCTTGATATGTCTTTTCAAATTCTTGGTAACCAAATTCTTTAATGTAAATTGTAAATGATTGTGCTTGATGAAGCTCAAAATTAAATTCGCCATTTTCATTCGATTCAGCTACAATTGGATCTTGTGAAGGAATTTCAACTTCAATAGAACTATTTTTGATTGGTTGATTTTGCTCATCGATAATTTTTCCAGAAATAATTTGTGCAAAAATTAAATTTGGAAGTAGCAGAAAAAATGTTATTACTATTTTCATGGTTCAGATTTTTAACAAATCTCTTTCAAGTTTCGATTTTACTTGGTTAATGAACGGTTAACGATGAGTTAATGTGTAATTTATGTGCGAAAACAATGTATTTTTGAATTGATGGAAAGCTTATGAAATTATCTAAAAAACATTATACATTTATTTTCTCTTTTGCATTGATCGTTTTGGTTGCATTGCAAGGGTATTATATCTACAATTTGTATCGATTGATTGAGAAAGATATGAATAAAGAGGCGTGTGAAATTGGAGTTAAAGTGATGAATTTTATGTCAAAATATGAAACAGATTCTAATGATGATAAGATTTTAGATTATTTCAAAAAACTGAATCATGATGAAAAAAAACAGTTTGATGAATTACAAATAATTCGAACGAAAGTAGATTATAATTATGAGATTTATACGCCAATTGTAGATTCTCTATTAGACGTTTATTCTAAGGAAAATAATTTTGAAATAGCGCTTCGTACAGATGTTTATTCGGTTTATGATGAATTGAATCATAAAGAATTATTGCCAAAGAAAAAGTATGTGATTTACGAAACGACAAATAAAATTGCGAAACCAACTAATATTAATCAAAGTGTTTGGTCATCGGATGATATTAGTAATCAAACAGATTCTGATTTAGGAATTAATAAAAATGAACGTCATAAATATAAAATTAGAGGAAAGACAGATTTTGAATTACTGAATTTGAAATTTTTAATTCTCAAGAAAATTATTCCTTTAATCATTGTGAGTTTGTTGATTGTTGGATTAATTGTCTTTTTGTATTGGAAAAGTCTTAAAAATTTATCGAAACAAGAAGAAAAAATCAATCAATTACATTTGACAATAGACTCTATTGCGCATGAATTGAATACGCCAATTACGACGATGAAATTTGCTTTGCATCAAGTTCAACATCCAGAAACGCAACAAATGATGAACAGACAAATTAATCGTTTGGAGCAAACTGTTGATTCTATTTTTGTGAAAAATGACGAAAATTCTGAATTGTTAGATGAGGTTATTTTGAATGAAATTATCCAAAAGATTCAACTTCAATATCCAGAAATTAAACTTATTAATCAAAGTATTTTCGAGAAAAATAATGTACTGAAAACAAACGATTTTAAACAAATTGCTCAGAATTTAATTGAAAATTCAGTCAAATATGGAGCTACTGAAATTGTATTAGATTTTAAATTTCAAAAAAAAATAACATTGAATTTTTCGGATAATGGAATTGGAATTCCAACCAATGATTTGCCTCTTATTTTTGATAAATATTATCGTGTGAATCGTTCTATTAACCAAAATGTAAGCGGTTTGGGTGTTGGATTATTTTTGGTCAAGAATACAATCGAACGATATTTAGGAACAATTAACGTTCAGAATAATAAAGACAAAGGTGTTCAATTTTTAATCATTTTGCCGAATGAAAACTAAATTAATTTTAGTAGAAGATGATCAAGATTTGGGAACTGTTCTCAAACAATATCTAGAATTTTCTGATTTTGAAGTGACTTGGTTTGATCATCCACAAAAACTATTGAAGGAAATAGAATCGTTGGAATCAGCTCAATTAATCATTTTTGATGTCATGTTACCCGAAATTGATGGTTTTTCTTTGGCGAAAAAATTAGCCGAAACCATTACAATTCCATATTTATTTTTGACTGCTAAGGCGCAAAGTTTTGATCGTGTTTTAGGTTTGAAATTAGGTGCAGATGATTATATCACAAAACCTTGCGATCCTGAAGAATTGGTCTTGCGAATAAAAAATATTTTGAAACGAAATCAACCTGTTTTAGAAGAATTGATCAAAATTGGAGCTTATGTTTTTCTTCCAAATCAATTGCAATTATCTTATCAAGAAGAAAAATTTCAGTTAACAGAAAAAGAAGCAGAATTGTTGAGTTTCTTGATTCAGAATAATCAAAAATTAGTGAGTCGTAAAGAGATTTTAGAAAAAATTTGGGGTGAAAACGATTATTTTATGGGTAGAAGTTTGGATGTTTTTATGACACGTTTGCGCAAATATTTTCAGAACGACGAAATGATAAAATTTGAATCTGTTCGAGGTATTGGTTTTAAAATTAATTTTCCACTCTAAAAAAATAAAGCTGAACAGAAGTCCAGCTTTAATAACAAACAATTGAATTCTAAATTCAGTAAAGGGAACCGAATTTTATAAATGGATTTTTATATTCCTTGAGCAATCATAGCATCGGCAACTTTTACGAAACCAGCTATATTAGCGCCTTTGTAATAATTTATATTTTCTTGAAATTCACCTTTTCCATATTTTTTACATTGGTGATGAATTTTTATCATAATTTCTTTTAATCGATAATCTACTTTTTCTCTGTTCCAATTTTGACGGATCGAATTTTGAGACATTTCCAATCCAGAAGTTGCAACACCACCAGCATTCGCAGCTTTTCCAGGACCGTATAAAATTTGATGATCCAAAAAATAATGAACCGCTTCGGGAGTTGTTGGCATATTAGCACCTTCGGCAACCAATTTGCAACCATTGAGATGTAAAGTTTGCGCATCTTGTAAATCCAATTCGTTTTGTGTTGCACATGGCAAAGCTATATCACAAGGAACTTTCCAAGGATTTTGGTCGGAGAAAAATTTAGCGTTTGGATAATAATCAACATACTTTGAAATTCTATCGTAATCATCATTCTTAATTTTGAAAATGACATTTAGTTTTTCTGTATCAAAACCGTCTTCATCATAAATATATCCAGAAGAATCAGAAAGTGTAACCACTTTTGCGCCTAATTCCAGAGACTTTTCAGCAGCATATTGTGCAACATTTCCAGAGCCAGAAATAGAAACTGTTTTTCCTTTTAAGGTTTCTTTTTTTTCGGCTAACATACATTCTACAAAATATAATAAGCCGTAACCAGTAGCTTCAGGACGAATCAAAGAACCGCCATATTCTAATCCTTTTCCAGTTAAAACACCTGTAAATTCGTTTCGCATTCGTTTGTATTGACCAAATAAATAACCAATTTCTCGTCCTCCAACGCCAATATCACCAGCAGGAACATCGACATCTGCACCAATATGACGAGATAATTCGCTCATAAAAGATTGGCAGAAGCGCATAATTTCCATGTCCGATTTTCCTTTTGGATCAAAATCAGAACCACCTTTTCCGCCACCCATAGGTAAAGTTGTCAAGCTGTTTTTGAAAACTTGTTCAAAAGCTAAGAATTTAAGAATAGAAAGATTAACAGATGGATGAAAGCGCAAACCACCTTTATAAGGACCAATCGCAGAATTCATTTGTACACGATAACCTTTGTTGATTTGGATTTCGCCTTTATCATCAACCCAAGTTACTCTAAATTGAATAATACGTTCTGGTTCTGCAATTCTTTCAAGAATTTTGAACTTTTTGTATTTAGGGTTTTCTTCTACAAATGGTAAAATGGTTTCGGAAACTTCTTCAACTGCTTGTAAAAATTCTTTTTCGTTAGGGTTTTTTGATTTAATTCTTTGAATGAATTTTTCTGAGTAAAATAAAGTATCCATGCTATTTGTGTTTTATTGTTGATAAAATTATATTAAATAACAAATAAAATAATATATTTTTTAAATCAAACTTTTAATATTTATGAATTTGATAATTTCGAATACTTAGAATATATAGGTTGATAATTTTTGAAACAAAAAAAGCAGGAAAATTTCCTGCTTAATAAATTTTGTATTTTTATTCAGTTTAAGACAAGACTTATTTTTTGAAAAATCCACCCAATAAACTCATGGCATCTCCAATTCCTAATTGTCCATCACCATCCTGATCTAACAATTTTTCGAAACCTCCTAAATTTACTCCGCTTTGGTTTGTTTGAGTTGTAGAACCACCAACTAAACCGCCTAATAAACCAGCAATCCCATTTGAATCTAATCCAGCAGATTGTTTTTGTTTACCCAAGTAGCCCATTACAATTGGCGCAACTAACGCTAAAATTTGAGTAACTTGTGCTGTATTCAATCCAGATTGTTGAGAAATTGCAGATTCTACATTTTGTTGTTTATTTCCTAAAACGTGACCTAAAATTCCTAATCCATCTTGTTGGTTTCCTCCTTGACCTAAAAATCCAGAAAGATTATCCAAAATACTCCCGTCATGTTGATTCAAAGCATTCGAAATTCCTTCAGCACCTCCGCCTTGTGCATTTTTATTTAAAGCAGACAATAAAAAAGGTACAGCTGCTGCAACAGCAGTTTGAGCTTGAGATTCATTAATCCCTAATTGTTTTGCAGCAGAACCAACAATTTGTTGTCCCATTGCTCCTTGAATTAAATTAGTAAAGTCCATAAGTTTATATTATTTACTCAAATATACTATTTTTAAAAGATTAATTCAGATTAATATTAAGAGTCCTACAAAGTATTTCTATTTTTGTACAATCAATTTTGTAAATGAAACAAATAAATCTTTTTTTAGTAATCATTATTGCGGTTTTGGCTTTATTACCAATCGTTTTACCGAATCGTTTCGACGAAGAAATGCAATATGAATTTGATGCACCTGTTGGTTTGGTGTACGACGAATTTTATAATCTTCGTCAATTCTCGAAATGGCAACAATTTACAGCTTCGGATTCTTTGACAATCAAGAAATTTTCGAATACAAAAGAAGAGGACGAAAATTATATGATATGGGATTCAGAAGATGCTTCAATTGCTTCAGGAAAAGTAACGATTGAAAATTTTTCGATTAATCGTTTCGTTAATTATACGATAAAATATGATGGTTGGGAAAAATTAGATAGTTTGAATGTCAAATTTGAACAACAAGAAAATGGGAAAACAACTGCAAAATTGAATTATTTAAGTCAAGAAATTCCTTATTTCTACCGCTATTTTGCTTTTTTCAAAAATCCTGAATCTAAATTTGAAAAATCTTTGGATAACCTAAATCAAAAAGTGAAAGTTAGATTAGATAAGGATCAAAAAGAAGGACGATTGAATTATGGTGAATATCGAATTGTAGAATTAGGTCGAACAAATTTATTAGCGATTCGTAAACAATCAAGTTTAGCGGAAAAAGATATAATGGATAAAGTAGATGGTGCTTTTGAGGTGATTTATAAATCGTTAATGAATAAAGATGAAGGTGGTTTTGATTTCGATTTAGGTTTTCCATATGTCTACTTTACTGATTTTGATAAAGAAAAAGATAAGACAACATTTTTTGCTGGAATACAATTAATAGAAGATTTGCCTTTGCAAAAAGAGATGAAAAAAGTGGTTGTTCCTGGTGGAGATTATTTGTTGACATTGCATTTAGGACCTCGTTCTAAGCGTGCGCAAACAATCGAGAAAATGAAGAATTATGCAAAATCTAAAAAATTACAACTGGATACAAAACAATTAGAAATTATGTTAAACGATCCGAAGGAAACAGATAGTTTAAAACTAATTTCTCGAATTTATATTCCAATTAAAAAACAATAAATACTTAAGAATTAACAATTTTTAAAGTACACTTAGCCACAGTAATGTGGCTTTTTTTGTATTTTTGCAACTTCTTACAAACGAACATGGAAAAAGATTTTATTGAAGTTTACGGTGCACGTGAACATAATCTAAAAAATATTGATGTAAAGATTCCTCGAAACGAGCTTGTGGTAATCACGGGTTTAAGTGGAAGTGGGAAATCTTCGTTGGCTTTTGATACGATTTATGCAGAAGGACAACGTCGTTATATCGAAACTTTTTCGGCTTATGCACGTCAATTTTTGGGAGGTTTAGAACGTCCAGATGTTGATAAAATTGATGGTTTGTCGCCTGTTATTGCAATTGAGCAAAAAACGACCAATAAAAATCCGCGTTCCACTGTTGGTACAATTACAGAAATTTATGATTTTCTTCGTTTGTTGTATGCGCGTGCTTCTACGGCTTTTTCAGTCGAAACAAACGAACAAATGGTTGCTTACACAGAAGAGCAAATTATTGAGTTGATTCGAACACAATACAGCGAGAAGAAAATTGCGATTTTAGCGCCAATTGTACGTTCAAGAAAAGGTCATTATCGAGAAGTTTTTGTAACATATTCTAAAAAAGGTTTTCTTGAAATGCGCATTGATGGCAAGTTGCAAGATATTACGCCTGGAATGATGTTAGATCGTTACAAAACGCATGATATCGAATTGATGGTGGACAAAATGTTGTTGAATGATAAGGTGAATGATCAACGTTTGCGTTCAAGTATCGATCATGCAATGCAACAAGGTAATGGGATTACGATGATTTTGGATTACGAAACCAATGAAACGAAATTCTTTTCTCGTTCATTGATGTGTCCGTCGACAGGAATGTCATATGCGTTGCCAGAACCGAATACATTTTCGTTCAATTCACCAAAAGGTGCTTGTCCGACGTGTACAGGTTTAGGTGAGTTGAAAGTGGTAAATCACGAAAAATTATTTCAAGATAAAGATAAATCGTTGTTTGATAATTTGGAAGAATTATTTGAGACGTTAAAATCATCTTCTCGAATAGAAAAACAATTGGAAGCGATTTTTGTCAAACATAATGTAGACCAGAAAGTTGCTTTCAAAAAACTTCCTCAAGCATTGATTGATGATGTAATGAATGGTTTGAAAGAAACATTGAATCTTGATCTTAAATTTGCATCAGTTAAAAAAACATATAAAATCGATTTTGAAGGATTGAATGAATTTCTTTCTGAAATTATGGAAGATAAAAATAATCCGTCTTCAAGTTCGATTAGCAAAAAGTTTGGAAAGAAAGTTATTTGTCCAAGTTGCGAAGGGAAACGTCTTAAAAAAGAATCACTTTTCTTTCGTATCGATGATAAAAATATTGGTGAAGTTGCGGAAATGGATCTTCAATCGTTGCTAAAATGGATTGAAAGCGCACCAGTTTCGATGACGTCGAATCAACAACAAATTGCGCACGAGATCCTGAAAGAAATTTATACGCGTTTATCCTTTTTATTGGATGTAGGATTGGATTATTTGAGCCTTAATCGTTCTTCTAGAACACTTTCTGGAGGCGAGGCACAGCGAATTCGTTTGGCAACGCAAATTGGTTCTCAATTGGTGAATGTGTTGTATATTTTAGATGAGCCAAGTATTGGTTTGCATCAACGCGATAATGTCAGATTGATAGATTCGTTAAAGAAATTACGCGATATCGGAAATTCAGTTTTGGTTGTAGAACATGATAAAGACATGATTTTGGAATCAGATTATGTGGTTGATGTTGGACCAAAAGCAGGAAAAAATGGTGGTCAAATTGTTTGGGAAGGTGAACCAGAACAAATGTTAAAATCAAATACATTAACATCAAAATACTTAAACAATCAGTTACAAATCGAAGTTCCAAAAGAACGAAGAAAAGGTAATGGATTAGAATTGAAACTTTTTGGAGCATCTGGAAACAACCTGAAAAATGTAAATCTTACCATTCCTTTAGGAGAGTTGGTTGTAGTTTCGGGTGTTTCAGGTTCTGGAAAATCAACGTTGATTAATGAAACGTTGTACAGAATTCTGAATCAACATTTCTTTAGAGCAGAAAAAGATCCGATGCCTTACAAAAAAATCGAAGGTTTAGAACATTTGGATAAAGTAATCGAAGTGGATCAATCGCCAATTGGTCGTACTCCTCGTTCTAATCCTGCAACTTATACGGGAATTTTCTCTGATATTCGTACGTTGTTTACAAATTTACCTGAAGCGAAAATTAGAGGTTATAAACCTGGACGTTTTTCGTTTAATGTAAAAGGTGGACGTTGCGAAACTTGTCAAGGAGCAGGTTTGCGTGTGATTGAAATGAATTTTTTACCCGATATTCATGTCGAATGTGAAACATGTAATGGAAAACGATTTAACCGCGAAACGTTGGAGGTTCGCTACAAAGGAAAATCAATTTCGGATGTGTTAGAAATGACGGTAAATGAAGCGGTAGAATTTTTTGAAGCAATTCCGAAAATATTTCGTTATGTAAAAATGTTGCAAGATGTAGGTTTGGGTTACATTACGCTTGGGCAGCAGTCGACAACATTGAGTGGAGGAGAAGCGCAACGTGTAAAATTAGCAACAGAATTGGCTAAAAAACAGACAGGAAAAACAATTTATATTTTAGATGAACCGACAACAGGTTTGCATTTCGAAGATGTAAATGTGTTGATGAAAGTAATCAATAAAATTGTGGAATTTGGAAATACGGTTATCATTATCGAACATAATTTAGATGTGATAAAGTTGGCTGATTATGTGATTGATATTGGTCCTGATGGTGGAGGTAAAGGAGGTAAAATTGTCGCCGAAGGAACACCAGAAGAAATTGCTAAAAATTCTAAAAGTGTGACAGGAAAATTTTTGAAAGACGAATTGAAATAAATATAAAAAAATCCATCTAAAAACTTTAGATGGATTTTTTATGACTTATAATCCGATTGAAACGCCCATAAAAGGTTGTAATCCTGAAGAAAATATACTTTCGTTTTCTTTGTATAAAACATTGTACATCACACCAGCTTGAAATCTTACTGGTCCACTCGATTGATATCCAGCTCCCAACCATAACGCAGATTCGTCCATGTTAGCTTCATAAATACTGTTGTAATATGGCGTACGATCGTTGTATTTTTGTTTTCCTGTGTAGTACATATAATTGGCTCTCAAGAAAATATTTTCGATTGGAAAAAAGTTAATGTAAGGACCAACATTAAACAAATTTTGTTTTACATAATCATCTTTTGCATACTGATAGCCAGCTGTCGCACCCAATTCTAAATTGTTTGCAACCATGTATCCAACACTTGGAGAAATATTAAATCCAAAATAACTATTATTCCCAAAAGATAGTCCCAAACCACTACCGAAACGCCAATTGTCATTAAGTGTTTGATTTTTATTTGTTTGAGAAAAAGAAGTATTGCTTAGGGTTAAAGAAATGATAAATAAAAGAAACTTTTTCATAGAAATTTAATTAATTTTTAACTTTTAAAAATGGCTCTAATTGAAAAAACCACTATAAATTTGTCTTATCAAAAATAGTAATTCTGTTTTTAAGTAAACATCATTATTTATTTTAAGTTAATTCGAGTCGTTCATAGTTTTTAATTATAAAAGAATAGAAATAAGATTTAATAAATCTATAATTCATTCATTTTCTGGTTTTATATTTGCATTAGTAAAGTTAATCAAATAGACAATATAAAATTTAATCATATGAAATTATTATCGCCAGAAAAAAAGCAAAAAATCGCTGATATTTTAATTAAATTATTAGCTGATGAACATATTTTATACTTAAAAACAAGAAATGCACATTGGAATGTAGAAGGTCCTGATTTTCAGACAATACATGTGTATTTTGAATCGTTATATAACGAGTTACAAATTGTTATAGATGATGTTGCAGAAAAAATTCGTCAAAAAGATGTTTATGCACCAGCAACTATGGCAGAGTATTTGCAGTTAGCTCACTTATCAGAAACAAGAAAAACTGAAAACAAAGATAGTTTAAGTTTTATTGCTGATTTACTACACGATCACGAAGTTATTATTGACTTTTTGGCGCAGGCTGTAGTAGAAATTGATGAATTTCATGATATCTCAACTTCGGATTTCTTAGTTGGTTTATTAGAACAACATCAAAAAACTGCTTGGATGCTTGGATCGCATCTAAAATAAATTTGAACATTATTTTACTTCATAAGTTTTTAGTGTTAATTCATATTAGTGTTAATTAGGTTGAGCCTTGGATTTATCCAAGGCTTCAGCTTTTTATGACGGTTTGTAATTAACCTTCTACTTCTTTTATTTCTGCATCAGCAGCATTTGTTTTTACAGAAGCAATTCCATTTTTAGCGCCAGATTCAGTTTCGTACGATTGGCTTGTCCCAATTACTTGTCCATTTGTTGCCTTTAAATTGAAATGCCATTTACCAGAAGCACCTTCTTTTAATTCGTATTTAGAATCATCTTGCGAATTTTTGCGAACAGATTCAATTCCGTTTTCGCAGCTTGCTTTTTGTTTATAACATTCGCTTGCCAAAATATTTTGTCCATTTTTAGCTTTCAAACGAAAACGATATTCTCCTGCTTTGTCTTGATAAATTTCGAACATAATTTAATTTTTTATAAATATTTTATTTTGTTGATTGATATAAATTTATAAAAATTATTTGATAATTATCAATCTATAAAATATTTACAAAAAAAATCCTGAAAAATTATTTCAGGATTTCTATTTCTTATTGAATTCTTTTTAAATCGTCAATATTATGTTTGTGCATATAAAGAGGAATGTGTTCTATAACAACGTCGTTCTTTTCTAGACCAAAAGATTTCGGAATGTTGAATTCTATTTTCTTTAATAAATAATAAACTTTTAGTGTGAAAAATTCTTTCATACTTAATTTGGTTTCAATTGAAGGAAATTTCTCAATCAAAACAAATTTCATGTCAGGATCTTGATTGTATTTTTTCAAACAGGTACTCAGGTATTTTAATTCTAATTCTCCATTTGCATACATATCGTTGATTACTTTTTTGATATATTGTTCTGTTTTTGGTTGAACTCTAAATCCTACATTAAATGTAATTCGATATATTTTTTGATCGACAATTGGCAATATTTTATAACTCAACGTATAGGGTTCACTATCTCGGTTAATGTTTACAAACCAATAAACATCTGCACGTTTTGGGCGTTTTGATAAAATAGATTGAATACTGTATTTTTCGATATTTTTTGGATTCGTAGATTTCGTTAAGTAAAACAAGAAAGTCGAGTATTTATTGATTGTTTTATCTTCGCTCAATTCTGTTAATACATTTGCGTAGCGCTTTATTTTTACGAATTCTAAGTTTCGTGAATTAAGAATTTTTCCGTAAAAACTACAATACATTATTACAAAGAACAGCCATCCCATTAATAATGCTAAATAGCCACCATCAACAAATTTGACAACATTTGCTACGAAAAATGAAGATTCTATTGCTACGAAAATCGACAAAATTGCCACAATAAATACTTTGTTGAATTTTGTATAATAATTAAGATAATAGGATAACAAGAAAGTCGTCATTAACATGGTAACCGTTATGGCAAGACCGTAGGCGGCTTCCATATGGGACGAATCTCGGAAATATAAAACAATAAAGACACAGCCAGCCCATAACATAAAATTGATTGTAGGAATGTAAACTTGGCTTTTGTGCTCGTTTGGTTGAATAATTAATGTTCTTGGCCAAAAACCTAAGTTGATAGCTTCATTGATTAATGTAAAAGATCCTGTAATCAAAGCTTGAGACGCAATAATAGCTGCACCTGTGGCAATACAAATTCCAGGAATTAAGAACCAATCTGGCATCATTTCGTAGAAAGGATTTCTACCATCTAACATAGGATTGTCTTGATGCATTAACCAAGCTGCTTGTCCTAAATAGTTTGTTACTAAACAGATTTTAACGTACAACCAACTAATTCTAATATTTTTTCGTCCACAATGTCCTAAATCGGAGTATAATGCCTCAGCACCTGTTGTACACAAGAATACAGCGCCAAGAATCCAGAATCCGTGAGGATAATTCATTAACAAGTTATACGCGTAATAAGGGTTTAATGCTTTGATGATACTTGGATGATGTACGATATGTAAAACTCCTAAGCCTAGAAGCATTGTAAACCATAAAACCATAAATGGTCCAAATATTTTTCCTACTTTATTTGTTCCAAATCGTTGGAAGAAAAATAACATCGAAAGGATGAAGATTACAATAGGTATAGTAGGTAGATTTTCGAGTCCGTTTAGCATTCGTAGTCCTTCAACAGCAGAAGAGACGGAAACGGGGGGGGTGATAATTCCATCGGCGAGCAAAGCAGAAGCTCCAATGATGGTTGGAATAATTAGGTTTTTACCTTTTTTCTTGATTAATGAATACAAAGAAAAAATTCCTCCTTCGCCATCATTATCCGCTTTTAGTGTCAACCATACATATTTGATAGAAGTCTGAAAACACAAAGTCCAAAAAACACATGATACGCCTCCGTAGACAATGCTCTCTTCAATCACGCGATTCTCGCCAATTATCGCTTTCATTACATATAAAGGACTTGTTCCAATATCACCATAAATGATTCCAAATGCGATTAAGAGCGTTGCCGCAGTTACTTTGTTCATCGTATGGTTTGATTCCATAAGCAGTATTTTAAAATTTCTACGAATGTATGTCGTTGAAAAGAGATTAAACAATCTTATTTATTTATAATACAAAACCAACATTATACTTATTTTCGATACTAATTATAGCGTATTTTTACACTACTGCAATCGGTTTTTTATTAATGGAATAAATTTAAGTATTATTTAATCATACTATTTATTTTATTAATCATAATTTAAAGTTACATTTCATTGAGAAATAGTAAATTGAATCATTATTTGTTAAACAAAATTAAATTTTAAAACTTTATTATGCTTGCATAATAAAAAAAGATTATATTTGTTAGACATACACTAAAATATGTTAAGAGAAGATTTAACGATAGATTATTTATTGCGTTCAACATGGTTGTCAGTTCAGAAAATGTATAATGAGCAAGCAGGTGCTTACGATTCTACAATGGTGTATGCCTTTACATTATTATCAATAGATCCGAAAGGAGGTACGCCAAGTACGTCGCTAGGACCAAAGATGGGAATAGAGCCAACAAGCTTGTCGAGAACATTAAAAAACTTAGAAGCAAGAAATTTTATCGTTCGAAAACCAAATCCAGAAGATGGGAGAAGTGTGTTGATCACTTTGACTGAAGAAGGATTAAGAATGAGAGATATTTCAAAACATTTTGTTTTGCAATTTAATGAATCAATTAATAATCACATCGAACCAGAGAAAATGCAAATTTTCTTGGAAGTGATTTATAAGATTAACCAATTAATATCGGACAAAAAAATATTTAAAAACAATTATGAGAAGACACGTTAAACACGTAACTGTATTAGGATCAGGAGTGATGGGTTCTGGTATTGCATGTCATTTTGCAAATATCGGAGTCGAAGTCTTGATGTTAGATATGGTTCCTCGCGAGCTTACACCACAAGAGCAAGCGAAAGGACTTACTTTAGAGAGTAAAGTAGTTCGTAACAGAACTGCTCAAACTCACTTAGATGCTGCTTTAAAAAGCAATCCTTCACCAATTTATGACAAAGCATTTGCTTCTCGTATAACTGTAGGGAATTTTGATGATGATTTCGAGAAGATTAAAAACTCGGATTGGGTAATAGAGGTTGTGATCGAAAGATTGGATATTAAACAATCTATTTTTGAGCGTGTAGATAACTTCCGTAAACCAGGAACTTTAGTCACTTCTAATACTTCTGGTATTCCAATTCATTTGATGGCTGAAGGTCGTTCAGATGATTTTCAGAAACATTTCTGCGGAACGCATTTCTTCAATCCGCCACGTTACTTAAAATTATTCGAAATTATCCCAACTCCTCAAACAGATAAATCTGTTGTTGAGTTTTTCCAAAACTATGCATCTTTATTTTTAGGTAAAACACCAGTTTTATGTAAAGATACGCCAGGTTTTATCGGGAATAGAGTAGGAGTTTACTCGATGGCGAAAGTGATGGAATTGGCGCAAGAAATTGGATTAACGATTGAAGAAGTTGATACTTTGACAGGTTCTATTTTGGGTCGCCCGAAAACGGGAACATTCAAATTGGGTGATTTGGTTGGTTTGGATACTGCATATAATGTAACAAAAGGTTTACAGCAAAATGCGCCAAATGACGAAATGATCCAAGGTTTGAAAGATTCAAAATTCTTGGATTTCTTAATCGAAAATAAATTCTTAGGAGATAAAACAAAAAAAGGCTTCTATTATAAAGAAATTGATAAAGAAGGGAATACCAATCGTTTTGCCTTAAATCTTGATACGTTAGAGTATCGTCCAATGGAACGCGCAAAAGTTACAGCTGTAGAAACTGCTAAAAATGCAGGATCTATGCGTAATAAATTAGGTATTTTATTGAAAGATTCTGGTAAGGCTGGAGAATTGATTCGCAAACATTTTGCTTCATTATTCGCTTACGTTTCTCAACGTGTTCCAGAAATTACAGATGTACTTTATCCAATTGATGACGCTTTAAAAACAGGTTACGCTTGGAAATATGGTCCATTTGAAACATGGGACTTGGTTGGGTTACAAAACGGAATTCAATTAGTAGAATCAGAAGGTTTCAAGGTTTCGGATTGGGTGAAAGAATTGGCCGCAACTGGTGCAAATTCTTTTTATAAAATCGAAAATGGTAAGAAATTATTCTATAATCAATCATCAAAGCAATTCGAATTAATTCCAGGTCAAGATGCATTTATTATTTTAGATAACATTAGAAAAACAAATGAAATCTGGTCAAACCAAGAAACATCTATTCAAGATTTAGGAGATGGAATCATCAATATTGAGTTCCGTTCTAAAATGAATTCTCTTGGAGGAGGAGTTTTACAAGGAATCAATAAAGGAATCGAGTTAGCAGAAAAAGATTATCGTGGAGTTGTAATTGGTAACCAAGGAGATAATTTCTCTGTTGGTGCTAATTTAGCCATGATTATGATGATGGCTGCAGAACAAGATTGGTGGGAATTGAATATGGCAATCAAAATGTTCCAGGATACGATGATACGTGTTCGTTATTCATCTATTCCAGTTGTTGTTGCTCCTCACGGAATGACGCTTGGTGGAGGTTGCGAAATGTCGATGCATGCGGATAAAATTGTAGCTGCTGCCGAAACTTACATTGGTTTGGTTGAGGTTGGAGTTGGATTAATCCCAGGTGGTGGAGGTTCGAAAGAATTTGCGCGCCGTGCAACTGAATTCGCTTTAAAAGATGATGTAAAAGTAAATCATTTGCGCGATAATTTCATGAATATCGCAACTGCGAAAGTAGCAACTTCAGCTTATGAAGCTAAGAATATGGGAATTATTCGTGAGCAAGATATTGTAGTGGTAAATGCAGAACGTCAAATTGCAGAAGCGAAGAAACATGCAATTATTTTGGCAGAAGCAGGTTACACACAACCAATTCAACGTAAAGTAGAAGTGTTAGGAAAAGAAGCGATGGGAATGTTCTATGTCGGAACAGACTCTATGGTTGCTGGACGTTTTGCTTCGGATCATGATCGTTTAATTGCGAATAAATTAGGATATGTAATGACAGGTGGTAATTTATCTGAATCAACTTATGTTTCAGAACAATACTTGTTAGACTTAGAGCGCGAAACATTCTTATCTCTTTGTGGAGAAAGAAAAACATTAGAGCGAATTCAGCATATGTTAAAAACAGGTAAACCGTTGCGTAATTAATATTTGTATTAAGTAAAAAGTAACATGTAAAAAGTATTTATGCATGATTTTAAAGAGTTAATCGTTTGGCAAAAAACAATGAATTTTACGAAAAGGTTTTATGAGATTACTTCAAATTATCCTAAAAGTGAGATTTATGGTTTGACCTCTCAATCAAGAAGAGCTTGCGTATCGATAGCTTCAAATATTGCAGAAGGTGCTGGTCGAAATTCGAATGCTCAATTTATTAATTTTCTCAATATAGCTTTAGGTTCGTCTTTCGAATTGGAATGTCAAATTATTTTAGCAAGAGATTTAGAATTTATTCAAGTAGAGATTTCGGATAATTTATTAAAAGATTTAAAACATATACAGAATATGTTGGTCAAATTAATTCAGAACTATAATTAAATACTTTGTACATCATACATTTTACATTGTACAATCTAATAATACTTAAAAAAAATGAAACAAGCATATATAGTTACAGGATATAGAACAGCTGTAGGAAAAGCGCCAAAAGGAACATTGCGTTTTACACGTCCAGATGAAATGGCAGCTACAGTAATCAAGCGCTTAATGCAAGATTATCCAACTTTAGATCCAACACGTATCGACGATCTAATCGTTGGATGTGCAATGCCAGAGGCAGAACAAGGATTGAATATGGCACGTCTTATCTCATTAATGGGATTAGACACAGACAAAGTTCCAGGTGTTACAGTAAACCGTTACTGTGCATCAGGATCAGAAGCAATTGCGTTGGCAGCTGCTAAAATTAGAACGGGAATGGCAGAATGTATCATCGCAGGTGGTGCAGAATCGATGTCGTATATTCCGATGGGAGGTTACAAACCAATTCCAGAAACAGATTTAGCGAAAGATCATCCAGATTATTATTGGGGAATGGGATTAACAGCTGAAGAAGTAGCAAAAGAATTTAAAGTGTCTCGTGAGGATCAAGATTTATTTGCATTCAATTCGCATCAAAAAGCATTAAAAGCAAATGCTGAAGGAAAATTTGCATCTCAAATCGTTCCAATTGATGTTGAATACAGTTTCTTAGATGATAAAGAAAAAGTTCAAACAAAGAAAATTGATTTTAAAGTGGACGAAGGACCACGTGCTGATACATCTATCGAAGGTTTAGCAAAATTACGTCCTGTTTTTGCGCAAGGAGGTTCAGTTACAGCAGGTAACTCTTCTCAAATGTCGGACGGAGCAGCTTTCGTTATGGTAATGTCAGAAGATATGGTGAAAGAATTAGGTCTTGAGCCAGTTGCACGCTTAGTTGCATATTCTACGGTAGGTTTAGCACCTCGTATTATGGGAATGGGACCTTTGTTTGCAATTCCAAAAGCGTTAGAACAAGCAGGAATGAAATTAGAAGATATTCAGTTAATCGAATTGAATGAAGCTTTCGCTTCTCAATCAGTTGCAATTATGCGCGAGTTGAATCTTAATCCTGATATCGTCAATGTAAACGGAGGTGCAATTGCTTTAGGGCATCCACTTGGATGTTCGGGTACGAAATTAACCGTGCAATTGTTACATGAAATGGAAGCGCGTAAAGCGAAATATGGAATGGTAACCATGTGTGTTGGTACAGGACAAGGAGCAGCTTCAATTTTCGAATATCTAAAATAATATATAGAATTGAGAGGTTAGATGATAGATTTCAAATTTATCTAACTTCTCAATTTTAAAATCTAATATCTAAACAACAAAAAAATATGTCTACAAATCCAAATAGATTAATCGGAGGTCAATATTTAATTAAAGATGCCTCTTACAATGATATTTTCACTTACGAAGATTTATCAGAAGAACAACAAATGATTTTGCAATCTGCAAAAGAGTTTATTGATAAAGAAGTAGTGCCTAAAAAACACCAAATTGAGAAAAAAGATTATGCGTTGATTGAAGAATTAATGCGTAAAATTGGTGAATTAGGTTTATTAGGGATTTCTGTTCCAGAAGAATATGGTGGAATGGGAATGGGATTCGTTACAACAATGTTAGTGTGTGACTATATTTCAGGAGCAACAGGTTCGTTAGCGACAGCTTTTGGAGCACATACTGGAATTGGAACAATGCCAATTTTATTGTACGGAACAGAAGAGCAAAAACAAAAATATTTACCAAAATTAGCAACAGGAGAGTGGTTTGCATCTTACTGTTTAACAGAGCCGGAAGCAGGTTCTGATGCAAATTCAGGAAAAACAAAAGCTGTTTTATCAGAAGATGGTAAAGAATATATCATCACAGGTCAAAAAATGTGGATTACAAATGCAGGTTTTGCTGATTTATTCATTGTTTTTGCACGTATTGATGATGATAAAAATATCACAGGTTTCATTGTAGAAAAAGATAAAGCTGGTGCTGGATTCTCATTAGGAGAAGAAGAAGATAAATTAGGAATTGTTTCTTCATCAACACGTCAAGTTTTCTTTAATGAAGTTCGTGTTCCGGTTGAAAATCTTTTAGGAGAAAGAGACGGAGGATTCAAAATTGCGATGAATGCCTTGAATGTTGGTCGTATCAAATTAGGAGCAGCATGTTTAGATGCGCAACGTCGTATTTTAGATTATTCGTTACAATATTCTTCAGAACGTAAACAATTCAATACATCAATCAATACATTTGGTGCGATTAAAGAGAAATTAGCTGATATGGCTGTTTCTGCGTTTACTTCAGAAGCTGGTGCTTATCGTGCAGCGAAGGATGTGCAAGATGCAATCGAAGATAATATTGCAAAAGGAATGCCTCATAACGAAGCGGAATTAAAAGGTATCGAAGAATATGCAATTGAAGCTTCTATCTTAAAAGTTTGGATTTCTGATGCTGCTCAAATTTCTGCGGATCAAGGGATTCAGATTTACGGAGGAATGGGATATTCGAAAGAAATGCCAATGGAAGCAGCTTGGAGAGATGCACGTATTTCTAGAATTTACGAAGGAACAAACGAAATCAATACCTTATTATGTGTATCGATGTTAGTAAAACGAGCATTCAAAGGAAAATTAGATTTAATGTCTCCTGCAATGAATGTTGCAAATGAATTAATGTCTATTCCATCGTTTGATGTTCCAGATTATTCAGAATTATTTGCGCAAGAAAAAGAAATCATTGCAAATCTTAAGAAATCGTTCTTTATGGTTGCGGGTTCTGCTTTGCAAAAGTTTGGTGCAGAATTAGAGCAACACCAACAGTTGATTATTGCTGCTTCTCGTATTATGCAAGAAATTTATATGGTTGAATCGGCGATGTTACGTGCAGAAAAAATTGCAAATGTAAAAGGTGCTGATGCGGCGAAGAATGCAGAAAAATTAGTTCAATTACAATTATTCAAATCGGTAGAAATTATTAAAACAGAAGCTACTCGCGGTATCGTTTCTTTCACAGAAGGAGATGAGCAACGCATGATGTTATCTGGTTTAAGAAGATTTACACGTTACAACGAATATCCAAACGTAGTTAACTTAAAAACTGAAATTGCAGATTTGTTAATCAAAGAAAATAAATACACTTTCTAAGTATATTTTAAATACAAATTATTTAAAGCAGTCAATTTATTGACTGCTTTTTTATTTTTAATATGTTGAAATATAATTTGGTATATCATTTGATGATTCTAGAGTAAGTACTAGTCTTTATATAAGTTAGTTGAGTTTTCATGGTACTTAAGTTTTAGTAGAGAAAGGCCTCAGTTGTTCCCAATTGAGGTTTTTTTATGCCTTGAGGTTAAAGTTTATTCATTAAAAATAAGAGAGTTAAGTCGATATTTCTTAATGAAATACTTTTCGAAAGAAATGATTTGAAGTAACTTTAATTCAAATCAATAACCCAAAAACAAAGCTTATGATAATTAATGCAGCAATTCTTACGTTGACCATGTTTGCAACATTTAGTATTATGTGTCTAGTCAAATTAGATGAATTAAAAAAAATAAAATAAAACAACAAAACTCCCTTTATAGAAATGGAGTTTTGTTGTTTTATAAAGTTATATTTACTTCAATTAATACATTCGAAATGAAAAAGAAGCTAATTGTTTTAACGGGAGCTGGAATTAGTGCTGAAAGTGGAATTTCAACTTTTCGAGATGCCAATGGTTTGTGGGAAAATCATGATATTATGGAAGTCGCTTCGATTGAAGGTTATCAAAGAAACCCAAAATTGGTTCAAGAATTCTATAATCAACGTCGAAAACAATTATTCGATGTTGAACCCAATACTGCGCATCATTTCTTGAAAGAGTTAGAAAATGATTTTGAAGTTGTAATTATCACTCAAAATGTAGACGATTTGCATGAAAGAGCAGGTTCTTCTAAAATAATTCATTTGCATGGCGAATTGAGAAAAGCGCGAAGCGAAAAAGATGAGAATCAAATTATTGATTGGAATAAAGATATCAAACTTGGAGATTTGGCTGAAGATGGAAATCAACTTCGTCCGCATATTGTGTGGTTTGGCGAAATGGTTCCGGAAATAGAAAATGCGATTGATGAGGTTTTAAAGGCAGATATTTTGGTAATTATTGGAACATCGATGCAAGTGTATCCAGCTGCTTCGCTCAAAGATTATGCAAAAACAAATGTCCCAATTATCTATATCGATCCATCAGATACCTATACCAATTCATCTATTACGCATATCAAGAAAAAAGCAACAGAAAGTATCGAAGAATTAAAAACTATTTTGAATAATTTTTAATCTTTTACGTTTTACTGTTGATTAATTAATTTAGAGAATATGAAGTATATATTTCTACCATTATTTGTTTTTTCTATTAATGCGACTGCACAAGAGTTAAATCCGTTTTATCAATCGATAGTAGATCAAGTTAAATATGATTCTGTTCATCAAAAGCTACAAAAATTTCAAGATTTCGGAATTAAAACTGTTGGTTCGTCAGCTCATGAAAATACATTTACATGGTTGAAATCTTATTATACAACATATGGTTATGCCACTATAGAGCAACAATCAGTTAATGTTTTTGGAAATGTTGGAAATAATTTGATCATAACAAAAATTGGAAAAAAATATCCTGATGAATTTATTATCATCGATGGTCATTATGATACATTAAATGGACCAGGAGCGAATGATAATGGATCGGGAACGGTTACTTTATTAGAAATTGCTCGATTAATTAAAGATATCGATACTGATTATTCGATCAAGTTTATTCATTTTACAGGAGAAGAACGCGGTTTAATAGGAAGTCAGACATATGTCAATCAAATTGCAGTTCCTCAGAATTTAAACATTAAAGCTGTTCTGAATATTGATGAGGTAGGAGGAGTGGCGAATAAAGTAAATTCAACAATTGTTTGTGAGCAAGATGAAAGTAATCCAACATCAAATAATGCAGCTTCTTCTGATTTGACTAATCAAATGTCGAATATTTTTCCCTTGTATACAACTCTAAAAACTGAAATTTCGAATGCTTATAGTTCCGATTATATGCCTTTTCAGGCAGTTGGTTATCCAATAACTGGACTTTTCGAAAAGAATGAAACACCTTATGCACATACTGCTCAAGATATAATAGCTAATTTAGATTTGAATTATTTGACAGAAGTAGCGAAAGGAGCTTTGGCGACTTTATTACATTTTTCTCAAGCACAAGAGAAGTTGACTACAACAGATCATACTATTTCAACTTTGCAAGTGTACCCAAATCCAGTAAAGAGAAACCTTCATTTTTCGCAGATTTTAAAACAACCTACAATTTCTATATATAACGAAACAGGAATACAGGTCTATGAAAAGAAGTTTCGAACAGCTGTTTCGCAGATAAATTTAGAACATCTTACTTCTGGCGTTTATTTCGTTAAAATAAATTCGAATCAACATAGTTTTAAGATTTTGAAGAAATAAATTGTTGCGTCTCATTTATGTAATAAATTGACTTTTTTAGTTGAATAGTTACTTTTTTTGTCTAAATGGTAATCAACCTTTCGATACACGAGCACCGAACAAACCATACGCAATGGATATACAATGGATACGGAATCGATACAGCGAGGATACACAACCGATACAGAAAAAATGCATTTTAGTGCATACAACCTCCATTTAGGTTAATGGATAACCAATTAGGTTCATTATTCGTCACTTCTAGTTAATTTGCTTGTCTAAGGGTTAATTTTACATCGTTGTTGTGCCCCATCAAGAAGAATACCGAATAAAAAATGAATATTCTAACCACAATAGAAACATAGGTTTTATTAAGTTTTACGTTCTACGCTTAACGTTTTACGGATTTTATCATTCTGAGTTTATTTCAGAATAGCATCAAATGATACTTATTTTAGAGGTTTGAATCGTCTTGGTCATTGTGCTGAATATCAAGTGGAAATACTGTTTTTGGTCATGTGTTCTTACGATTTAAATGATTCTCAAAGGTTATTTTGGTAATCTACTTCATTTTATATTTGTATTCAAAAAGTGATTTTGTGTTATTTCGAAGCCTTGAAAATTCCAGCCTCTCACAAATACATAATGGATTTTACTTAATACATTATAAATATTACATAGTACAACACTAAAATCTACTTTTTTAAATGAGATTTAAAGATTATCATTGCTCAAATGACGAGTTTAAATTCATTGAAACTTTAAAAATGATATCCTTTTGTTTTCCACTAAACATTTTTTTGTATAAAAAACAACTTGGCAATTATTACAACCCCTGAACTACAAAAATCTTTTACATACATTCTACTGCCACTATGTTGCCTTCATCCTGCCTTTATGTTGGGAGTATCTAGCAAGTATCTGTAGATGAAAAAAAAATTGGCCCTTGCGTTATATATGTTGTTTATATTTAGTGAGTGTTTATTATCAACCTCACCTTACGGGTGTACAATCACCCTCAAAAATTATATTTTTAAGCTGTTATAAGCTCAATTCCTGCTTTATCTGCCTTATATTTTATTTTGGTCATCAGTTTATAATAACTCCAATTTCTCAGTACAAAATCTTCTTCTTTGGCCAGCTCTATCTTTTCTTCTTGATCCATTAAAATAAGTGTTCCTGCTTTATTATTTACACAAAAATCAATTAACTTTCTGCTGTAAACATGTAGTCGATGATGCACATAATTTTTTTCTACTTGACTCATTTTATCTAGCGCTTTTAGTTTCCTCGTTTTTCCTTTGCCCGATTTTGCATAAGTTGCCCCAATTTGTATTCGTTTACGGGACGCTTGTATCGCTAACCTTCGGTATAGAAACTCTTCTTTGGTTCCTATAGTAAGCCGAGATTTTCCTATTTTTACAACCAACGGATATTCTAAAGAGAGGGAAGCTTCTGCAATAATTTCGGGTTGTAATTGATGATTTTCTTTTTCGATCTCAACAACAGCTAACCAAAATATTTTACTTTTTTCTAACTTTATTTGTGATGTACAAAGTTTAATTTCTCCGCTTACCACTTGTTCCAATAACCTTTTATTACTTGTAAAATCTTTTCCCAAATAGGTTTTGAATGGAAGTTGAAACAACCGAAAACAAAAACATTTTTTCTCAGGATTGTAAGAGAAGCTACGTATACTTTCTGCTCCAAAAGGAAATGCCATATCTCGTTTGAAGTTTTTTAACGAAGCTTCTCCTTTCCAATATCTTTGAGAATCTTTGTTGTATGAACTGTGGAGTCTATTATTTAAACAAGATAATATATTGGTTGGAATTTCACCTTTAAAACGGTCTGATAGCACACGATAAGTGGTACTCATTTGCGAATTTTTTAATATACCCTCTGCATCTTTCTTCTCGTCCATTAATTTATATTTAACACCTTCAGAGAGGTACAAAAAATCTTTCATCATTTCTTGTAAATACAAATGAGAAACAATCAAATTAGCGGCTTTAAAACATCTGTTTTGCCATCTATAAAGCTTGTCTAATGCCTCTTTGCGTTCTTCTTGAGTTGGTAAATCGATAAGTATTTGTATTTTTCGAGTGAGTATTAAAGTAGATTTTTCCATGATCAATAGTTTAGGGATTGAACTTTGTTTTGTTGAGTGAATTTATAAGCGACTATAAATTCATTGTGTACCTCTTTTTGAGACAATTGTAATGCTGAAGCTATTGTTGAAAAAGATTGTTTATGCTTACATCGAAGTTTTAAAATCAACGATTGTGTTTCAGATATTTGATTTTCCTTCTCTGCTGTAGAGACTGTTTTGGTTTTAATAATTAATTTATCTTGGTGACTTAAAATCTTCTTAAGATCATCAATAGCATGTTTAATTTCGTTACTCGTTTCAGTGATTCCTCTTCCCATTGCTTTAGCAATCGCTTTGTATTGAAATCCATGTTTTAAACAGAGTTCAATCAAATGCTTTCTTTCAGCACTTAATAAGGGTAATACTTTTATAATTTGATCAAAATAGTGCTGTTGTGTTTCTTGTTCGTTTAGGTTTTGAATGTTATCTGCGGGATCATATCCAGCCAAATAACTTTGATAATTCTCATAACTTTCTAGTGAACTTACAGTTCTAAAAAACTTATTCTTCGGTTTAGCATAATGCGAATAGCAACTGTATTTCATTACAAACCTTAAAAAGAAAAAGATATGATCAGGAGATTCCATCTTTTCGCGATATTCCCATAATTTTAGAAATGCATCTTGTACCAAGCATTCTACTACAAATTCATCCTCAATTATTTGTTTACCAAACCAAAAGATTCGTTTATTGTACCTGACATAAATACGTTCGAAGGCAGTAGAATTACCTTTTTTTAATAATTCAAATTCTTTTTCTAGCATAATAAAGGTGGTTTTATTTATGTTTTACGTGATACGTATGACGTTCTACGTTTTTACATAGTTTTTAAATTCAACATTAGTTTTAAAAGTCACTCTTTTTCCTGTACATCGCGCCAACTTTGTTTTTGGAAAAGGGTTTTTTGTTTTTTATTTCAAATTTGTTCTTTACTTTCATTTTTTTGCTCATCCAAAAAACGAAACAAAAAAAGATGCCGACAGTAGTCTCTCAATGATTCAACTAAATAAATTATTTCCATAAAGTTGATAACTCACTTCGTTCAAACACCTCAACTTTTTTATTCCAATAATTTAGAGTTGAATTGCATTTCGATTCTAAATCGTCGGATTTTTAACTCTTTTTTCAATACTCAAATCCTTTTTTAAAACGGGCACTGAGGCATTCGAAGTGCAGAACCGTATCCAATATGTCATTTCGGGGTATTGAGAAATCTTTCTATCACTTTTTTATTCATAGCATATCTATTTTAATTATCGGTATTCACATGCCCTTCGGGGAAGAGAGCAAAAAAGTAATCAAAAAACTCTTGGCCGTAAACCTCTCTACTCAAAATGTTTTCACTCCACTAAAGATTTAAAAAAAACTATGGGCTAATATCTTTTTAACGTTGTACTCAAACATTTTCTTAACGTGAGAGTTTTAATGCCAGTTTCTTAATCCTTTTTTAATATTCAAATTCGTTATCACTTTTAACAACGGATTTTAGAGTCGACATACGATTTGCAGACGAGCTTCAATCCATTGAAACAAGCGTAAAAAAGATTAGTGAGCGTATGCGAAACATTTAATCTTTTTAGTGCGTGAAATGGTAATTGAACGTCGAAAATCGCGGTCTTGATTTTTTTTGTTCGTTTTTTCATCAAGGAAAAAACGAATGTAAAATACTTTCTATCACTTTTTTATTCATAGCATATCTATTTTAATTATAGGTATTCACATGCCCTTCGGGGAAGAGAGCAAAAAAGTAATCAAAAAACTCTTGTCTTTGATTTTCGACGGTCAAAATAAGTTTCAGCCATTGAATGTTTTAAATCATTTGCTACGCAAATAGTAAAACATTTTAACCATTTTCTTCAACTTTTTGACACTCGCCTCCAAATCATATGACATTTTTTTAATCCTTTTTCAAATACATAATACATTCTACTTTTTACATAGTACAACTCTAAAATCTCAATTCTCATATCTAACATCTAATCTGTACATCATACATTTAACTCATTACTTATAACTCATTACTTACAACTTAAATCAGGTAGTAGCCCCAATAAATTTGGAAAATGGCAATAAAGGGTTTACTTTTAATGTGCGAAAAATAAAAGTATAACCTAGCTGTCAAAGTCTCATTACCGAGGCTCTGATAGAGAGCGAGTAAAGAAAGGGGAACCTTTTCTTTACGTTCCGTTAAATGTTATAAAACGGAGAATTGTTCTTTAAAAGAATGGAAAAAACGAACAGACTTTGTCTGGAGGTTTTTTACGGATGAATTGAAATTGTTTCGTTCTCATTTTGTGTTGGGTTTTATGGAACGATGTTTCTCGTGTATGAAGAAATACTTGCAAAAAAAGCAAGGCGGCTTCACACTTTAGTACCGTGGGCGACCAAACCCAGCTTATAAACTCGAAAGTTTAAAAGTTACCCCTAAAGCATATGTGAAAACCGCCCATGCCGTATTACGAAAGTACAAAACTTTTGAGACATGGAGCGATTTCACGAAACTCTCGAGGTAAAATTGGTCGTTTCGATTCGAGATTCATCGTTTTAATTATGACTATTAAAAGTCTAATTATCAATTCGCTTATACAAATATAAACAATTTTAATTAAAACCCAATATGTTGGGTGATTATTTTTAGTTAAATGAATAAAATATTCGAATTTGAAACTACACAATTTGATTTTGATTTAATTAATCATGTGAAAAATCTCAGAAAAGTTAATAGGATAACTAAAGATGAACTAAGCCTAAAAATGGGGGTTGCTAGAAGCTTTGTTAGTAATGTTGAATCTTATACACAGCGACATAAATATAGCACCCGTCACATAACTCTTTTGGCAAAAGCATTTGGATATAAAAACATTGGAGAATTGTTAGATTTTCCAACTCCTAAATATGATAAAATTAAAGTGACTGTAGAGCAAACTTATAATGAGGCAGGCACTAAAGTATTGAAAAGTGAGGTGGTGAAGATTGTTGAGATAAAATAATGTGTTAGATTTTACAAATTATCACAAAAAATCTAAAGGACTTGGTGTCGATTTTTTATCAATATCTGTAATGTGCGTATAAATCATGGTAGTTCTAATGTCGTTATGACCTAATAATTCTTGAACTACACGTACATCAATTCCACTTTTTATAAGATGAGTAGCATATGAATGTCTTAAAGTATGTACGCTGCCTTTTGATAAAACACCAGCTTTACTCATAGCATTTTTTAAAATTAATTGGACGCTCCTTTCGCTGTATTGATTCCCTTTAGCCCCTTCAAACAAAAAGTCTTTAGGTTGATAAACCTTATAATATTCTCTCAATAATAACAAAAGTTTATCTGGCAAAGCTACTATTCGATCTTTGTTACCTTTACTTTGACGAATAAGAAGTAAATCACTTTCCGATTTTATATCTGCAATTTTTAAATTTATCAATTCGCTTAGTCGCAATCCACAGCTATAGATTATGGTAAGAATAGCTTTATGTTTTAAATTTTCTGTTGCATTTAATAAATTTCGTACTTCTTCTTGAGAAAAGAAAGTTGGTAATTTATTAACTTTTCGTTTCGGATAAAGATAATTTAATTCGATTTTCTGATTTTCAACTAATTCAAATACTTTTTTAATTGCCCCAACCAAAGAACGTTGATAGGAAACACTGATATTTTCTTGAGTTACTTTTGTATTGATAAACAATTCGATTTCTGAAATAGGAATTTCATCTAATCTATTGTATTTTTCCATCTGCTCTAAGAAAACTTGAGCGTAACCACAATACGATTTTATGGTATTGTTTGCATATCGTTGTAATTTTAATCGATTTTGCAACGTTTTTAGAATTGTTTCGCTATCCATACATTCATTATTACATTTTACATCAAATTACTTCGTGATACATGAATTTTATTTTTATAAGTATCTAATTTACAAAAAAATAATTATATTTGTTTTTAATTTTACGAAATGCGGATATAGCTGTTTTTTTACGAAACAAATGCTAGATCAGTTTCGTGAAAAAACAATGTTAGCGGTAATTTTACCAAACAGAATGTTGAACATAAAAAAATATAATCCGATGAAGCTATAAGTAACTGTCCAAAATATATAAACTTAAACCTTTTCATTGCTTTCAAAAAGTAATGGAATTTTCTATTATTAACTTTTAAAAATTAGAAAAAATGACACAGTTACAAATGATTAACAAAACAAAATCTATAGCTCAACAAGACGAAAATATTTCCGCTGTTTTTATGTATGGTTCATTTACCAAAAACGAAGGAGACAAATATTCTGACATCGAATTTTACATCTTTGTAAAAAATAAAGAAAATTTCTCAGCAGAAAAATGGGTAAATCAAATTCATCCTGTGGCTTTATATTTTATAAATGAATATGGAACCGAAGTTGCTATTTTTGAGAATTTGGTCAGAGGAGAATTTCATTTTTTAAAAACAGAGGAAATTGAAATTATCAAATCTTGGGACGGAATAGTTACATTTAGCGATTTTGACCAAATGAACCTAATCGACAAAGACGGACATTTAACGAAAACGCTTAATCAAATCAAAACGAAATCGCCCGAAAGAATAACAAATGAAAACATCTTGTGGTTAAGTCAATCATTACTGAATGTTGTACTGACAACAAGTAACTTAATTAAGAGAGAGGAATTTGCTCACGCTCATCATAGTTTATCAAACGTTCAGAAATATTTGCTCTGGCTTATTAGAGCAAGAATAAACAAAACCCAACATTGGGAAAGTCCGACTAAAAGTCTTGAAAAGGATATTGATATGACTTGGTATTCTGCGTATAAAACAATAACATCGGATTTAAATCCTAAAAACATAATTTTAGCTTTTGAAAACTCATTAAATTTATCGGAGAAACTATTTGACGAACTAAATATTGAAACAAAACTGAACGAAATCCTACACGAAATAAGAAAAAACTACCGCTAACAAAGGCTTGGCGCAATGGCGGGTTAAGGCAAAATTTGAAGTTTCGGCTTTCTATTCCGCAAAAAGCCAATTATATTGACTTTTTTATTAAATTTATTCAATTAATTGGCTTTTGCTTACTGTGTCGCTAAATTGAAACTTTTCGCTTCAATTTCCGCCACTGACGCCAAGCCCCGAAACGTTACCTGCAACCCTTTCCAAACACTACGCAACAAGAAAGCGACCTCGAAAAGTCGCTAAAAAAAATTATTTATCTAACATCACTTTATAAGTTGGGTCTTCAATGATATTTACTTCGATAACACTTTCTGCATTTTTCAATAATTGTCGACAGTCTTCGCTTAGATGCTTCAAATGTACTTTTTTATTTTGCTTAGCATAACGATGTGTCAAAACGTTCAACGCTTCTATTGCTGACATATCTACCACTTTACTTTCCTTAAAATCAATAATTATTTCTTCGGGGTCACCAATTACATCAAATTTTTCTGTAAAAGCTGTAGTTGAACCAAAGAAAAGTGGACCAAATATTTCGTAATGCTTTACTCCTTTATCGTCAATGTATTTTCTGGCACGTATTCTTTTAGCACTTTCCCAAGCAAAAACTAATGCTGAAATAATAACTCCTATTAAAACTGCCAATGCGAGATTGTGTAGCAACACAGTAACTAAAGCAACTAACATACCTACAAAAATGTCGTGTCGTGGCATTTTATTAATAATACGGATACTTGCCCATTCAAACGTACCTATCGCTACCATAATCATAAGTCCAGTAAGTGCAGCCATCGGAACTTTTTCAATTAAACTACTACCAAACATTATAAATACTAAAAGAGCCACAGATGCAATAATTCCAGATAATCTCGCTCTTGCTCCACTGGATACATTAATTAAGCTTTGTCCAAGCATTGCACAACCGCCCATTCCTGAAAAGAAACCCGATAAAATATTAGCCGTTCCTTGTGCCACTGCTTCTCTATTGCTATGTCCTCTTGTTTCAGTAATTTCATCAATAATATTCAAGGTCAATAAACTTTCAATCAAACCAACCCCTGCAACAATAGCCGCATACGGAAAAATGATTTGAAGTGTTTCTAAATTAAAAGGAATTTGAGGAATATGAAACGGCGGAAATCCACCTTTTATAGAAGCAATATCGCCAACAGTTTTGGTATCCAATTTTAAAAAATAAACCAACCCAAAAACCACTAAAATAGCAGTAAGGGAAGCGGGAACAGCTTTTGTAATTTTAGGCAATCCCCAAATAATAAGCATTGTTAAACCCACCAAAGCCAAGAGAATATACATATTTGAACCTGTGAGCCAATTGCCCGAAACATCTTTGAATTGGTCTAACTGCGACATAAAAATAATGATGGCTAAACCATTCACAAAACCAAAAATAACAGGATGCGGAACCAAACGGATAAGTTTTCCTAACTTTAAAAATCCTGCTAACATTTGAATAATTCCTGCCAAAATAACGGTGGCAAAAACGTATTCCACACCGTGCGTTTTTGCTAAAACAACTATGACTACTGCTATTGCACCAGTTGCACCCGAAATCATTCCGGGACGACCGCCTAAAATGGACGTAACCAAGCCCATCATAAAAGCGGCATAAAGACCCACAAGCGGAGAAAGTCCTGCAATTAAGGCAAACGCAACTGCTTCTGGAACTAAAGCCAAAGCAACGGTAATACCTGATAAAATTTCGGTTTTGTAATCTACTTTTTGTTTGAAATCAAACAAATTGATAATTTTCTGCATAAGATATTTGTATTGTAAAAATTTATAAAATGTAATTTGCACCGAAAATCAGCATTTCGGGTACACGAAAGAAACCAATAAAAGGAATTGGGAAAAAACAGCAATTAACCAACCATTAAGGCGGAGTAACTTGAGAAGATATTTGCGTTGTTTTTTTCATTGAGGTTGCAAAATTAACATTTTATGACAACTTGACAAAACAAAACTTGACAAAACCTAATAAAAAATTAGGGCAGCAGGTAACAAGGTATTGCCAAAAGCGGGGCTGAAGGAATTATATTGAACATTTTTGCTATATTTGAACTTTGGTATTTCTATTGAAGTTTGGTGCTAAAACTCCCCGCCTTCGGCAATACCCAAACCGTTAGGCGAAATTATAAGAAAATGAAATCAACAATTAAATTTTTATTAAAAATATTCACTGTCACAGCATTAATATTTGGATTTATGTTAGTAATTCCAGAATTATTTTCAAATCAAAAAATTGAAATAAAAGAAATTAGTATAAAAGCATTAATCTTTGGACTTCTTATGACCATAATTCTTGGATTACTTCAAGTGGTTAAAATGAAAAAAAATGGAATAAGAAATGCCTCTGACTTGGACTTTAAAGTTAATCAAAAATCAACATTTACTTCAAAATTAACTTTAAAAGAAATATTTGATGAATTAAAAACTAAATACAAATCAATAAACCTTACTTCAGACAAAATCATTATAAGAACATCTATTAGTTTATATTCTTGGGGCGAAAACATTGAAATTACAAAAGGAAGCACTAATGAATTTGAGTATGAAATTACGAGTAAGCCACAATTACCAACAACCTTGATTGATTATGGTAAAAACAGTGAAAACATCTTGAAAATAAAGAAAATAATAAATAACTTCGCCTAACATCGTATTGCTAAAATGCGGGATTGAAGGCTCTTGCGTTGAAAATTTTGTGAAATTTAGTCGCAAAAAATGTTTCCGCCTCCATTTTTTTATTAATTTAGTCAGCGGAAAACATTTTTTGCTTCGTGCAGTTTTTAGTAGAAATTTCAGGTGTAAAAGCCCGCACTTCAGCAATACGTTTCCCGTTATATGCCATTTTAGGACAACGCAACGCAAGAAAATATCGACTACGACATAGTTTGACGTAAGACGAAACAACTTTTGCAAAAGCTGAAAACTAAATTGGCTAAAAAAACGGAACGGCTAATGAAAAAAATTATTACAACTTTTGGATTATTCTTAATCACAACTTTCAGTTTCGCACAGGAAACAAAATATGTAAACACAGAACTTTTAAATGTTCGCTCTGGTGCGGGAACTAAATACGAAGTAATCGACAAAATTTCACAAGGCGAAAAAGTAACCGCCTACTCTACTCAAGGAACTTGGACAGAAATTGAATTAAACAACGGAACAAGAGGATATGTTTCAACTAAATTTCTTTCAAACTCACAAAATAAAAGTTCAACAAGCGACAAGAAAGGCAATTCTTGGATTGGCTATTTATTAGTAATTGGTTTTGTTTTATATGCTCTAAACAAAGTCCGCAAATTCTTTACTGGTGGAAATTCTTCTTATAGTTCAAGCTCTAACTCTCAACCAAGAGAAAGAGTTGAAAAACCACAGCCCAAACCTAAACAAAAATATATTTGTAAGCATTGTGGTTACGAAAATGAAAATTTAGGAACATTGACTTTTTTCACTTGTACAAAAAGTCCGACAAAGAAACATCAACCCTTAGAAGGCGGAGTACAAGATATGTATTCCTGCAAACATTGTGGTTATCAAAACAAAAACTTGGGTACACTAACCTTTTTTACTTGTAGCCGAAGTCCTACAGGAAAACATCAACCTTTGTCCTAAAACTAAATCATATATGCGACCAAACATTTTTGACATTGCAACCAAAGAATTAAATCAAGACGCTTTTATTACTTGGCTTTTGCAATTTGCTGATGATAATTATCAATCAGTAGACCAACATTTAAACAAATGTGGAAAAACATTTGTAACTCAACTAATTCAAAAACAAAACCCCAACTTCAACGAAACAATCTCAAAAGTTGAAGCTGGAAGACAATGGGAAAACATAGATGTTTGGGCAGAGGTAAACGATAAATATTTAATCATTATCGAAGACAAAACACATAGCAACCAACACTCAAACCAATTGGCTCGTTACAAAGAAACTGCTGAAAAATGGTGCGAAAATAATAACTATGAAAACCCGATTTGCATTTATCTAAAAACAGGAAACGAAAGCCAAACAAGCCTAAACAATATTCAGAAGCAAGGGTTTTCAATTTTCAGCAGAATTGACTTTATCAGCTTGCTTGACCAATTTAAAGAAACAACAAACAATATTTTCGTTGATTTCTATGAAAGATTGACAAGAATTGAAAAATCAAACAACGAATTTGAAACTAAAATCTTAAAAGACTGGAACGGTAATGATTGGCAAGGATTTTTTCAATTCCTCGAAAAAGAAATTTATGTAGATTGGGGTTATGTAAACAATCCAAATGGAGGATTTTGGAATGCTGTTTTAAATTGGGATTATTGGAACGATTATCCAGCTTACATCCAACTTGAAGAAGGAAAACTTTGCTTCAAAATATCGACCGACCCTGACGAAGTAGAACTTCCTGAAGATATGACAAGAGGCGAAATCCGCAATCAACTTCACGACCTCATTATGATTAAAGCAAATGACTTTGGACTTAATCATATCAGACGACCAGACCGATTTGGAAGTGGAAACTATATGACAGTTGCAATTGTTGACAGAGAAAATTGGTTAGGTTCTGATAACGACACCATCAACAAAGAAACCATTGTGAAAACATTGACTGATTATCTAAATTTTCTGCGAGAAACAATAAAATAACATAGAAAAAACGGCATATAACATCGCATTGGCAAAATGGCGGGTTAAGTGCAAACTTCAACTTTTGTGCTTTTTATTCCGCCGAATGTGTTCCACATTCAGCTTTTTTTAATAATTTAGCTTCTGTGGAAACACATCGGCTACGTTACTGCTAAATTGAACTTTTCGTCCAATTTATCCGCCACTTCGCCAATGCGTTTCCCGTTAGCTGTAATTGCACAAAATCAGACCGACTAAATGAAAATCAAAAAACTTTTTTACACTATTATATTTGCTTTGATTTTATTTTCTTGTAAAAGTAGATCAATTACATATAATCATACTAGAATTGTTAAACTTCAAGAAAGTGGTTATTCTGTCTTTTTTGACACACTGAAAATAAATTTTAAAAATTTTTATTCGAGTAAAGAACAAGTTAACAGAATTACAAAAAATAAAAAATATAAAACTATTAATATAAAATCGAACGGAAATAGTAATATCATTGAATCTGAAAACTTAAAAAATAAAACTATTAAAAATTTGAGTATTCCTGAATTTGGTCTACTTATCATTGACGGATATCCTGTAAGTTCAGAGAATTTAAAAACAAATGTCTTAATTGACTTGAACTCAATAAAAAATATAAAAATCTTAAGTAAAAATGATTATCAAGATAAATTTCCACATTTAGATTTAAAAGGCGGTATTGTGATTTTACAGACTAGATAAAAAATTTGCAAATTGCAACTACAGCTAACAAGGTATTGCCAAAAGCGGGGCTAAAGTGGTAAATTCAAGGTTCTACCATAATTTTCCGCCAAAAACGAATTTTATTCGTTTTATATTTTTAAATTTAACTCATAAAAATTCGTTTTGGCTCGCCTCGGTGCAAAATCGAAACTTTCCGCTTCGATTTCCCCGCCTTCGGCAATACCCAAAACGATGTGACGCAATTCTCCGCTATGCTACGAATCGCGTCACATCGGTTGACGGATTACATCCGATAATGTACACATTTCATCGCTATCGCTCCGAACTGCGTACATCATCGAATTTGCTAAATAAAAAATACACGCAACTTCGTTGCTATATTTTTTACTGTCGCAAATCCGTCAACCGTTAGCAGCAAGCATTTAACCGAAGATGAAAATTATTGAAAACTATCTTAAAGAAGAAAACTACTTTGGACTATTAGTTTATGGACCATCAATCGACGAAATAATAGAAATATATAATAACACAATTCTGGTACCATTGAAATCTTTGTATCATAATCACTACATTGATTATATAAAGGATTTCTTTGAAACATTCAAATATAAATACGCAGTATCTAATATTGAAACATTTGATAAGGATTATTCCGATAATATTCCTGTTTGTTATATACTTTATAAATCCAATGAATCGCAATCTAACATATTAAATTTTGAGAAAGAATGTAGTGTTCATCTTGAAAAAGCAAAACTGTTTCTTTCTTTAATATCAGGTCAATCCCCCGTTGAGTTTTTTAAAGTTGTAAAAATGAATGAAAAAATTATGTATAAAACTGAATTAGTTCAGTATAACAGATTGCACAGACTATGGATTAGTTTAGAAGAGAAACTTTCATTCATTAATAACGCTGAAAAAATAATTGATAATCAAAATTTTTCCTTGTCACTTTTTCATGACGCAAACAAAGAGACTAATCATATATACAAATGTGCCAGATATTTTATGGTACTAGAAAGTATTACAGAAAGTAATCATGAATCTCGCAAACATGTAAAATCGTTTTTTGCTAAGAATAATTATTCGCCAACTTTAAACCACAATAATTCGGTCAGAAATTATAATTTGTCAAATATTGATGCTGTTGAAATTGCAGGCATAATGAGAGCGAAATTATTTCATGGTGCCACTCTGAAATATGATTATTTTAAGAGAATCATTTCAGTACAAGACTACAATTATTTAATTTCTAATCCAGAAGAATTAAGTAAACACATGAGGGATTTATGTGAAACAGCGTTTTACTTAAAAAACAACCAAAATAATGAAAATGCCAGCCGCTAACAAGGCATTGCCAAAAGCGTGGCTGAACGGCTTCGAATTGACATTTGTGCAAAGTTCAACTTTTGTCCTTCGATTGAACTTTTGTGCTAAAAATACCCGCCTTCGGCAATACCCAAACCGTTGTGTACAATTAAATTAAAAAAGAGGTGAATTTAGAAGAAATAGTTAGGGCAACCTATGAAGAGGTTAAAAATACAGATGACAAAGGACGATTGGCATCTTATATTCCTGAGTTGGTTAACGTTGATTCGGAAAGTTTTGGAGTATTTATATCAACAATTGACCACACTAATTTTGGTATTGGCAATTTTAACGAAAAATTTTCGATTCAGAGTATTGCAAAAGTACTTTCACTAAGCTTAGCATATAGTATTCTTGGCGAGAAAATTTGGACAAGACTTGGAGTAGAACCTTCAGGAACAGCATTTAATTCTCTAGTTCAACTTGAAGCAGATAAAGGCATACCTCGAAATCCCTTTATAAATGCTGGAGCAATTGTTATTTCAGATATTCTACTTAGCAATCTGAAAAACCCAAAAGAAGAATTTTTATCTTTTATTAGAAGCATTTCCAATAATTCAGAATTAAACTATTCACGCAAAATAGCTGCTTCAGAAAAAAGCGTAGGATTTCGAAATGTGGCATTATGTAATTTCATTAAATCCTTTGGAAATATTGAAAATGAACCCTCAGATGTTCTTGACTTCTATTTTGATCTTTGCTCTCTTGAAATGAATTGCAAAGAGCTTTCAGAATTATTTTTGTTTTTAGCAAACAATGGCTGTAACATATTTGCTAACAATTCGATACTTACCAAAAGCCAATGCAAAAGAATAAATGCACTAATGCAAACTTGTGGCTTATATGACGAATCTGGAGAATTTGCCTTTAAAGTTGGACTTCCTGGAAAGAGTGGTGTTGGAGGAGGGATTGTTGCAATCCATCCAAATCATTATGCGATTGCAGTTTGGAGTCCGAAATTGAATGAAAAAGGAAATTCATATAAAGGGATGAAATTTCTTGAAGAGTTTACAACAAAATCTCAGTTATCGATATTTTGAGATGAAATAGCCATGATTGGAACAAATCACCAACCGAAGATGATATTATAACCAATCTGGCGTATTCCATGTGACCCATAAAAATAAATAATAACACATGAAAACTGTACACAACATCGGTAACTGTTGCACAACTCCAATTTACAGTAAAAAACAGAATATATGACCTCGTTTAAGCCTTTTTAAGCGAGGTTTATTTTTAGAAAAATATATTAATGTAAAATTAGGTTTGCTTAAAAACTCTCTTTTTAAGGAGTGAAGGAGTGATTTTGTAGAAGCGTAGTTCTTCCCTTGTTTTAGGGAAACAACTTGGGCTAAAACACTTGATTTTTTGACTGTAAAGCGTAGATATTTCTTCAAGTTGTAAGATAAACTTGACATCAAAACGTGTTTATTGGCTTGTGCCATTCCTCTGCTGTTGATTCGTTTTAAGTTAAAGAAGTTAATCAACGTTCCTAAAACTGGTTCTACTGTAGAACTTCGACGTTTAACTAACCTGCGATGATAGGCTTTGTTTTGGGTGAGTTTTTCGTGCATTTTATCGTAAAGTGGTTTATGAATACTTTCTTCCAGCTTTTTAAACTTGGTTACCTT